>CALMJB010000077.1 GCA_937864205.1 uncultured Actinomycetes bacterium
TGATGTTTCCACACTTTGTCAGGAATTAGTTGAGATTCACGCTCAAGCAAGTAGCGCACGATTAACCAAACCAAATATCGCTCGAGAGTTATTGGATCGCTTTGGGGGATTAGAACCATATATTAAGAAGTATCAAGATCTATATGTGGAGTATCGAAACTTATTACAACGAATATCAGAACTGAAACAAGCGATTGCCACTCGAGATGAAAAACTTGCTCAACTTCGGGAATTTGAATCGGCCGTAAACCAAGTAAAACCAAAAGTCGGTGAATTGGAAGAGATTGATAATTTAATTTCTAAACTTGGTTCCGTTGAAGCACTAGGGCAATCCACTTCGGCAGCGTTAAATCTGTTAAGCGAAAGCGATGATTCAATCTCTTCTCAAATTAATGTGGCGAAAAAGAGCCTTGAATCAGTGGCCGGTAAAGATCCGGCACTTGATTTAATAATTGAACGTTATCAAGATATATCTCTTAATTTGCAAGATTTGATTTCAGATCTTTATTCGTATTCACAATCACTTGAAGCTGATCCGGCTAGGTTTGAGTTTCTGCAAGATAGAAAATCGCAGATAAACGCGCTAATTAAAAAATATGGTTCCGGTACTGATCGCTCGGCGGCATTTACCGATATCGTCCAAAGATTTGAGCAGGTAAAAGCGCAGATTTCCGATTTAGATAATGGCTCGGATCGAATTAGCGAACTTGAAGCCCAATCTGAGCAGGATTTTTCCAACCTAAAGAAAGCGGCATTAGCACTTTCAAAAGCTCGGTTTGATAGTGCTGCACAATTGGCAAAACGAGTGACGACTGAACTAACTGCTTTAGCGATGCCTAACGCATCATTAATCGTCGACATTCAAGCCGCTGATCCAACAAGTTTTTCAAATTACTCAGGTGATGGAATTGATGAGGTGGTTTTACTTTTTGCCGCACATAGTGGTGCTAAACCATTACCTATAAGTAAAGCTGCCAGTGGTGGTGAACTTTCTCGAATCATGCTTGCCCTAGAAGTAGTTATTGCCGAAAAAGAACCAGTCGGTACTTATATATTCGATGAAGTCGATGCTGGTGTTGGTGGAAAAGCTGCAATAGAAGTTGGTCGACGTTTATCTAAACTTGCCCAAACCGCACAAGTAATTGTCGTGACACATCTTGCGCAAGTTGCGGCATGGGCTGATCACCATTTGGTTGTTAAGAAAAGTGAAAATGGATTAGTTACGCAAAGTGATGTACAAACCATTTCCCAAGTGGAACGATTACCTGAAATTGCGCGCATGCTCAGCGGACAAGAGGATTCCAAGACTGCACAACAACACGCAAAGGAGCTAATTCAACTAGTAAAGGAATCCGTGATAAGTTAGTCCTCCATGACCAGCAATCATGTGACAAAACATCTGTTTGTCACTGGCGGGGTCGCTTCAAGTCTCGGTAAAGGTCTCACCGCATCAAGTTTGGGTCGGGTTTTGCGTGCTCGCGGTTTAAATGTTGTGATGCAAAAACTTGATCCATATATAAATGTCGATCCCGGCACCATGAATCCATTTCAACATGGTGAGGTTTTTGTCACCGATGATGGGGCTGAAACTGATTTAGATATTGGTCACTATGAACGCTTTCTTGATGTGAATCTAAAAGGTAGTGCAAACGTCACTACCGGCAAGGTTTACTCCCGAGTGATAGCTAAGGAACGAAAAGGTGAGTATCTCGGGGAAACCGTGCAAGTAATTCCGCACATCACCAATGAAATCAAAGAACAGATGAAGGCGATGTCCAAAATTTCTACAAAAGGTGAAAAGGTAGATCTGGTTATAACCGAAATCGGCGGAACTGTCGGCGATATTGAATCGCTGCCTTTTTTAGAAGCAGCCCGCCAGATGCGGCAAGAGGTTGGGCGGGAAAATGTTTTCTATCTGCATGTTTCATTGGTTCCATACATGGGTCCATCCGGCGAACTTAAAACCAAGCCCACTCAACATAGCGTTAGTGCTTTGCGATCTATCGGTATTTCACCAGATGCAATTGTGCTGCGATCAGATCGGCAAATTCCAGAATCAGTTAAACGAAAGATTTCGTTGATGTGCGATATTGATCTAGCTGGGGTAGTTGCGGCAGTTGACGCCCCCTCTATTTACGACATTCCAAAAGTTATTGCTAATGAAGGTCTCGATGAGTACATAGTTAAAAGATTGAATATAAAGTGCCACGAAATCAAGTGGGGCGAATGGGACGAGTTATTAAAAGTTGTTCACAAACCAAAATATGAATTAAATGTTGCATTAGTTGGTAAGTACGTAGATTTACCCGACGCCTATTTATCAGTAACTGAAGCTTTACGTGCTGGTGGTTTTGCAAACAATGCAAAGGTAAATATCAAATGGGTTGCCAGTGATGATTGCGCCGATGAAAAGGGTGCGACTAATGCGCTTGCCGATGTTGATGCGATCTGTATTCCCGGTGGATTCGGTGTGCGCGGCATAGAAGGCAAATTAGGAGCACTTAAATTTGCTCGTGAAAAGAAGATTCCAGCACTTGGATTATGTCTGGGATTGCAATGTATGGTGATTGAGTTTGCCAGAAATGTTCTTGGATTAAAGGATGCTAATTCTTCGGAATTCAATCAGAACACATCAAATCCAGTTATATCAACTATGGCAGAACAACTTGAAATTGTTGCAGGTCACGGCGACATGGGCGCCACAATGAGATTGGGTTTGTACCCAGCTAATTTAAAGAAGGGAACAATTGTTTCCAAAACTTATGGTCAAGATGTAATTTCGGAAAGACATCGGCATCGGTATGAGGTTAATAATTCTTACCGAGATCAACTTCAAAAAAATGGATTAGTTATTTCCGGATTGTCCCCAGATGAAAAATTGGTGGAATTTGTTGAATTAGACTCAAACCAGCATCCTTATTATGTTGGCACGCAGGCACATCCAGAGTTCTTGTCCAGGCCCACTAGACCACACCCACTCTTCATTGGATTAATCAAAGCTGCGATTGAAAGAAATGGTCGGTAGTAAATCAACTTCGATAGAAGTTGAAGAGTCAATAGTAAATTTCCTAAATTATCTTTCGGTGGAACGCGGCCTTGCGAAAAATACCGTAAAAAGTTATGAGACCGATCTAACAAAATTAAACGTTTTTTGCAGAAAGAATCAGTTAGCGGTCTCTGATTTTGGAGAGGTTGCTTTCACCAAGTATTTAGGGTTTTTAAGATCAGCAGAGAACTCATTAAGTGAAGCAAGTATTGCCAGGAATGTAGTCGCCCTGCGAACTTTTTTGTCCTTCTTGCAAAAAAGGTTTGAATTACCGCTAGACATAAATGAATTTATCCCACCAAAGATTCCAAAACGTTTACCAAAAAGTCTTTCAATTGATGAAGTTATTCGGTTGATTGATTCATTTGGTGATGATCTGGCTGGAATTCGTGATCGTGCCATTGTCGAATTACTTTATGCATCCGGAAGCCGTATTACCGAATTAGTTCAACTTGATGTCAAAGATGTTCAACAAGAAAGTGATAGCACGTTTATTAAGGTGCTGGGTAAAGGTAATAAAGAAAGATTTGTGCCAATTGGAAAATTTGCAAAAAATTCAATTGAATCCTATTTAACCAGGGTGCGACCGAATTTTGTGAAGGGCAAGAGATGTTCCGCGCTGTTTGTGAATCAACGGGGAAGTAGATTAAGTCGACAAAGCGTTTGGTCGATGCTCAATCGCCAAAGCAAGTTGTTGAAAATTAAGGATCTCTCACCACATTCGCTGCGGCATTCTTTTGCTACTCATCTACTTGATGGTGGCGCTGATATTCGCGCTGTCCAGGAATTATTAGGGCATTCAAATGTGGCTACCACACAGATTTACACATTGGTTACGATTGATAAATTGCGAGAAAGTTATTCGCAAGCACATCCACGTGCGGTAATTAAATAAGAAATCTAATTAATCTAAAATAAAAAAACTTACTTGCCACGCAATCGGCGAGCTAAAATACTTTGGTCGCCTTTTGCCTCGAGATCTGCAATGATGATTGATAACGATTCGCGCACTATTCGACCACGATCTACTGCCAAGCCGAGGTCACCTCGCAGAGCTAGACGGGCTTGTTCTAGGTCATATAACTCTTCTGGCGACAAATAAACGGTAATTTTTTCATCGTGGCGTTCGCGTCCTGAAGGGGAGCGATCAAAAGAATTGACTCTTCTTCTGGGAGTTTGGCGAACCGTCTTTTTAGCAGTTGGTACAGCTGATACGACTTCAGTTGGTGATTCAGCATTTTCCCTTGCTGATGGCACCGCACTTAAAGTCGCGGTGTTGCGAAATAGTTCATCTGCTCCTGGTAATGAAACTCGACGACTCATTTAGAACCTCCTCGGGCGATTAATTCTCTGGCTAATCTGCGATAAGCGGCTGAGCCAGTTGAGCTACTTGCATAAGAAATCACCGGTTCGCCAGCAACATTTGATTCGGAAAATCTAACTGTTCTAGAAATGATCGTGTCAAAAACCTCTTCCGGAAACTCTTTATCGATTAGTTCTAAAACTTCGCGGGCATGGCCAGTTTTACGTTCAAACATGGTTGCCAAAATTCCGTAGATTTTTAACTCTGGATTTGTATTCTCTTGAATCTTTTGGATAGTTTTTTTAACAAGTGAGAGACCAAGTACAGCGAAGTATTCGCACTCCATCGGAATTATCACACCATTAGATGCGGTCAAAGCATTGACCGTCAATGTGCCAAGCGACGGGGAGCAGTCGATCAAAACTACATCGTAGGTATCTAGAACTGGTGCCAACAACTTTCGTAACTTATGTTCTTTGGCGATTTCAGATACAAATGCCGCTTCGGCCGCCGCTAAATCTTCATGGCCACGAATAAAATCAAGACCTGGAATATTTGATTTCAAAATAAAATCTTGCAATTTGGCATCAGCATCGTTGAGCAGATACCAGATTGATCCGTACTGTTCCCGCAACGCTTGTCCTTTAATGCCAAGCCCAGTTGTCATAGAAGCCTGAGAATCAAAATCAATTAACAAAACTTTCCGTCCGGCTTCAGCTAGAGCCGCCCCTAAATTAATAGCGGTGGTGGTTTTACCAACCCCACCTTTTTGATTTACAACTGAAATTACTCTGGCTTTACTGTTATCGCTGACTGGTTTTGGATCTGAGAAATTTTTTGGTTTGCGCCCCAAGACAACAGATGTGCTAGCGAGCTCTTCCTCTTTCCCAGAAAGTTTGCCTGCGGGTTTTCCGGAGATTGTTCGGAAACCTGGATTTATCGACTTAGCGTTATGACGAGAAGTCTGTGAAGCGTTTTTTGCCATGTCGCGGACTTTACGGCGGTGCGATTTCAGGAGCAAGGATGCTTGAAGTATCTTTCGGGGCGTGTCGCAAGAAATTTCACAGGATTTACAAACTCAAAATACTGCTTTTTCGGTAAAGCTCTCCAATTTTGATGGTCCTTTTGATCTGTTGCTTTCACTTATTGCCAAGCATCAAATGGAGATTACCGAGGTGGCTCTCGCAGTTGTCACCGATGAGTTCATTAATCACATCAAAACCATGGAATCTTCCGCTGACGGGTTAGATCTTGATCAAACTACTGAATTTCTAGTTGTTGCCGCGACCCTGCTCGACTTGAAAGCTGCCAAGTTACTACCTTCTGGACAGGTTGATGATGAGGAGGATCTGGCATTACTTGAAGCACGAGATTTACTATTTGCTCGATTGCTGCAGTATCGAGCCTTTAAAGAGATCGCTGGGATATTTGCCAGCCGAATCGATCGGGAGGAGCTGTATTTTGCTAGAACGGTGGCATTAGAGCCGAAATTCGCTCAACTTCTACCTGAGGTTTTAATTGGCGTAACCCCTGATCGCTTTGCGGCGGTAGCGAATCGGGTCTTAATGCCCAAGCGGGCACCCATTTTTAGCATCGACCACATCCACCGGCCCTTAATCTCAGTCGCCGATGAAGCAAATAAAGTGGTGGCGCAACTTCGTCACAAGGCAAGCGCAACTTTTAGATCAATTGTGGCCGATGCAGACAACACATTAGTTGTGATTGCAAGATTTCTAGCACTATTAGAGTTATACAAAGAGGGACTGATCCGATTTGAACAAATGATGGCGCTAGGGGAGCTTCACATAACCTGGACCGGAACGGCGGAGGGCGAAATTCACGTGAGCGATGAGTTCGATCGGCCCATTGAAAATTTAGATGGCGCGGAATCTACCGACCAAGCCAAACTCGAGGGCGATTTATGAGGGATATCCGATAATGGCTCAATCTGAACTTAAAAGATCCATCGAAGCGATACTTATGGTGGTGGAAGAGCCGGTTTCTGAATCACTTTTGGCCCAAATTACGGAGTATCCGGTCGAATCTGTTCACGATTGCATCTTAGAAATGGCAGCTGAGTATCAAGCAGACAACCGAGGTTTTGAATTGCGTCAGATATCAGGTGGTTGGCGTTTTTATAGTCATCCTGATCTTGCTCCGGTAGTGGAACGATTTGTACTCGATGGACAAAGTGCAAAACTCACGCAAGCTGCCCTAGAAACTTTGGCAGTGATCGCTTACAGACAACCGGTTTCACGCGCGAGGGTTTCAGCAATTCGCGGGGTAAATGTCGAAGCGGTTATGAAAACATTAGTTAGTCGCGGATTAGTCGAAGAGGCGGGTATTGAGCATGAAACTCAGGCGATTTTGTATCAAACCACCCCGCTTTTTCTGGAGAAAATCGGCCTAAATTCAATTCAAGAGCTTCCCGCAATCGCGCCATTGCTGCCTAATACCGATGGTCTCGACGAAATTCTCTCGAACTTAGCCGAGTAGTTCTTGAGAATAAATCGATTTATTGCCACTGCCGGAGTCTCATCGCGTCGAAAAGCGGATGAATTAATCCTGGCCGGTCGGGTACAGGTAAATAATGTAACTATTAAATCAGTTGGAATAGACATTGATCCGGAAAACGATGTAGTTAAAGTTGATGGTGAGAAAATAAATGTAAAAAAGTCTAAAACTTATTTAATGTTTCATAAACCTTTCGGGGTAATTTCCAGTATGTCTGATCCGCAAGGAAGAAGCAATCTCAATGATTATTTTGGCGGAAAAAAGGATCGCATTTTCCATGTAGGTAGGCTGGATAAGGAATCTGAAGGTTTATTACTTCTAACCAACGATGGCGACTTTGCCCACCATGCGACTCACCCCTCCTTCGGAGCCAAGAAGCGATACCTGGTTTTGGTTGAAGGCGAACCTTCAAATGAGATATTCAGCAAGATTCGATCTGGGGTGAAACTTGAAGATGGCATGGTGAAAGCCGATTCAATAAAGCGCATTGGGAAAGAGCGCCAAGGGGAGTGGATTGAGATCGAATTGCATGAAGGTCGAAACCAGATAATTAGAAGATTGTTTAAGCATCTTGGATTCAAAGTTCTTAGATTGGTACGAATTAATTTCGCTGGCTTAGAGCTTGGGGACTTAAAGCCTGGAAGATTTAGAGCAATTCAGGGTGCTGAGTTAACAAAACTATTTCATGTTTTGCAGTTAAAACAATAAAACGACAATTACAGTATTAATTTATCTACTTATCGGTTTTCTAGGGAGTTAAAAATATCGATAAATCCACCTCTTTGAGCGTGAATGTTTGTGTATAAGTCGATATATGTACTTTAGGGTCCTAGGCCAGAAAACCCATTTATCTATATATTGGTATTGCGAATAACTATTGATGGTTTTATAGACATATTAATAACTCTTTAAATAAGCATTTAAATGCCGGCAACAAATTTGATGGGAATCTAAACTACTCAGATGAAATTAGTTCGAGGGATTCGAGGCGCGACCGTTCTGGCAAAAGATGACGGCCTAGAAATGCGTCAGGCTGTCTCGGAACTGCTCTCAGCAATGTTGAAAGAAAATGCAGTTTCACCTTCTGATTTGATATCAATAATTTTCACAGCGACTAGTGATCTAACTAGTGACTTTCCGGCGGTGGCAGCCCGAGAGCTTGGGTTGGGGGAGATCCCGCTGCTGTGCGCCGTTGAAATCGATGTTCCAAATGCCTTGGAACGGGTGGTTAGAGTGTTGATGCATGCTTACACCGAAAAATCTCACTCTGAGATTGCGCACATTTACCTACGAGGGGCACAAGTTTTACGTAAAGACCTCGCGCAATGAGGCAAAGTTCCTTCAATTCAATCAAAATCGTCGGTTCTGGATTAATCGGCACTTCAATCGGATTAGCAATCCGATCTGCCGACTCGAATGTGCAGATCTTCATGCAGGATTTAGATAAAAACGCTCAAGCATTAGCTCAATCGTTAGTTAATCAAGATGGCGAATCAATTCAATCACTAACGAAACCCGATCTGATTGTTGTTGCCGTGCCAATTCAATCAAATGTTAAAACAGTTATCGAAAATTTAGAATCAAATCCAGAGTCGATAGTTGTTGATTTAGCGAGTGTAAAGTCTAACCTTCAGAATGAGGTTGCAGAGTTATCAGCGGTGCGTGCAAATTTTGTCTCATTGCATCCAATGGCTGGCCGAGAAGTCGGTGGCGCACAATCAGCGCGGGCTGATTTATTTGTAAATCGAGCCTGGATCGGCATTAAATCCGCGTACGCCAGCGACAGAGCAAAAAAAGTTGCGCAAGATTTCGTCACACTCTGCGGCGGGACTTTGTATTGGCGCGACAGTAAATCTCATGATGAAATCGTTGCATTAGTTTCACATCTGCCTCAATTGCTTAGCAGTTCAATGGCAAGCACATTAGATTCAGCCAGCGATGAGGACTTAGCATTAAGTGGATCTGGGTTAACTGATTTAACTCGATTAGCAAACTCTGATGCAAAATTGTGGAGCGAAATTCTGAGTGAAAACGCGAAATTTGTAACTTCAAAATTAGAAATTTTGATTAAGAATCTTATGAAATTTCAAGCTGCTTTATCGCTTGGAAAAAGCGATGAAATTGAAAAAATGCTGTCAGATGCAAGAAAACAACGGCAGCGAATTCCCGGGAAACATGGCGCGAAACCAAGAGCGTATTTGAATTTACACATAGTTATTAAAGATGAACCTGGTCAATTAGCCAAGATAATTCAAGAGTGCGCAGATGGTAATTTAAATATCGAGGATATTTCTATTGAACATTCGCCTGATCAATCTACTGGTTTAGTGACAATTTCCATTCTCGATCGTGCTGAATCTGAGCGGATAAAGGTGGCGCAGCGATTTAAAGAGCACGGCTGGCAGGTTTATTTCGAATCCGCGAAGGAACGATAGTTTTTATCTCTAAACTTATGTTATGGCCACAGTTGTTGTTGCAATCGATGGTCCTAGCGGATCTGGGAAATCCAGCACCGCAAAATTAATCGCGCAGCGCGCACATTGGCGCTATCTAGACACGGGTGCGCTTTATCGCACACTAACTTTGTGGGCGCTTAATCTTGAAATTGAAGATGAAACGCAATTGCTTAATCGAATTGAAGATTGCAAAATAGAATTCAATACTGATCCTAAACTGCCAACGGTTTTGTTAAATGGCAATGATGTTTCAAATGAAATCCGAAGTCAACGAGTTACCTCTGCGGTTAGCAAGTTCAGTGCCTTTCCAAAAGTTCGACATTTTTTGGTAAAAATGCAGCGCGAATACATCAGTGGTGCACCTTTTGGCATTGTGGTTGAAGGCCGCGATATCGGAACTGTGGTGGCTCCTAATGCAAACCTGAAAATCTATCTTGACGCGGATATCAACGCCCGAACAAACCGAAGAGAGTCCGAAGTTAGTGCTGTAGAAGTTGATGTTAAACAGGATCTACAACGGCGAGATTTGATCGATAGCAATCGAAAAGTAAGCCCATTAACCCAAGCAGAAGATGCGATTTATATCGATTCAACCACCAGAACGCTTAATGAAGTGGTGGATGAGATTTGGTCACTTTTGCGAAACAAGGAATTACTTGGATTACCAACGGTTGCATTGATCGGTCGGCCAAATGTTGGAAAATCAACTTTAATCAATCGCTTTATTGGTCGCCGCGAAGCCATCGTTGAAGATCAGCCAGGTGTAACTCGCGATCGGGTTCGGTATGAAGTGGAATGGTCCGGTCGAAGATTTTTTATGTTAGACACCGGTGGTTGGCAGATCAAGGCAGAGGGAATAGCAGAAAAGATATCTGCAGGCGTTGATTTAGCGATTCGCGAATCCGACTTGATTGTTTACGTAGTCGATGGACAAATCGGAGCGACATCTGAAGATAGCCAGCTGATAGATAAAGTTAGAAAATCCAATAAGCCAGTTATTTTGTTGGCGAACAAAATCGATACACAGATTGAAGAAGCAAACGCATATGAATTATGGAATTTAGGTTTAGGTGAACCGTATTTTGTCAGCGCATTACATGGCCGGGGCAGTGGTGATTTTCTCGATGTCTTAAATCTGCATCTGCCAGAAGTAGGAATGGCAGTAGCAAATGATGGTTTGCCAAGAATTGCTTTGATTGGTCGACCAAATGTTGGTAAATCAAGTTTATTGAACATCTTGGCCGGGCAAGATCGCGTGCTAGTAGATGAACAAGCTGGTACCACTAGAGATCCAGTTGATGAGTTAATTGATTTTGACGGATCTACTTGGAGATTTGTCGACACCGCAGGATTAAGAAAACGTTTTCATCAAGATAGTGGATCTGATTACTACGCCGCGCTGCGAACGCAATTAGCGCTAGAGCGCTGCGAAGTTGCTTTGGTTCTCTTTGATGCCAGCACCGAAATTACCGAACAGGATCTGCGAATCCTTTCGATGGCTGAAGAAGCAGGTCGGGCAATTGTTCTATGTATGAATAAATGGGATTTAGTCGATGAAGATCAGCAAGTGAATATCGAACGGCAAATTGATCGGCTTTTAGAGCGTTTCACGTGGGTGATTAGAGCAAATGTCTCCGCGAAGACAGGTTGGCATAAAGATCGATTGGGGCCGGCATTGAATAAAGCCCGACTAAATTGGCAAAAGCGTATTAACACCGCAAAATTAAATGGATACTTAGGGGAAATTGTCGCGGCTAATCCACCACCGATTCGAGGAGGTAAACAGGCGAAGATTAAATTCGCAACTCAAGCCGGAACTATGCCGCCAAAGTTCGTAATATTTTCAACCGAGTTTCTAGAGAACTCTTATCGCAAATTCATCGAAAACCAACTCAGGTCTGAGTTTGGTTTTGAAAGCACCCCGATAGAGGTAGCGGTGAAAGTATCTAGTCAAAGCAGAAGAAATGAATGAGTCCTAGATAAATGAACTCATATTTTTCACTTCCCAATTTGCTCTCTTATCTCCGTGGGCTAGGTGCGCCCGTTTTTCTATATGTTTATCTCGGGCTTGACAATGAATTATTGGGATTCTTAATTTTGCTGCTGGGCGGGCTGACCGATTACTTAGATGGCAAATTAGCCAGAGCCTTGAATCAAACATCTGAATTCGGTGCCAAGTTAGATCCTTCTAT
>CALMJB010000078.1 GCA_937864205.1 uncultured Actinomycetes bacterium
TCAATAACGCAGGTAGTTGAATTAATCCCCCGCCGCCGGCAATGGCATCGACAAAGCCTGCAAATCCTGCGGCTAGTCCGAGAAAGATCGCAGTTTCAATGCTCATGAAAGCTCACGATTACTCAATTTATTTCAATTTATTTCAATAACGAAACGACTTTATTTAAATCTACCTCTTCTTTTGCACCGCTTTTTCGATCGCGCAACTCGACTTTGCCATTTGCAAGTGCTTTACCAACAATAATTATTTTTGGAATACCGATTAATTCTGCATCTTTGAACTTAACACCGGCACTTGGGTCACGACGATCATCAAACAAAACTTCAAACCCTTTGGCTTCAATTTCATTTGCTAGTTTTTCAGCCGCTTCAAATATTGAATCTTCTTTACCCGTTGCGACAATGTGCACATCTGCTGGTGCTACTTCTGCCGGCCAACATAATCCGATTTCATCATGTGATTGTTCGGCAATGACCGCAACTGCGCGCGAGACTCCGATTCCATAAGAGCCCATGGTTACAACTTGTGCTGCACCATTTTTATCCAGCACCGTTAGATCAAGCGCTTTTGCATACTTTCTGCCTAATTGAAAGATGTGTCCGATTTCAATTGCCCGATCTATCACCACTGGCTTGTCACATGTTGGGCAAGCATCTCCGGCTTTAATTTCTACCGCTTCCACATATTGTTCGACTTCAAAATCACGTCCGCAGGTAACAAATCTGGCGTGCGTATCTTTTTTATTAGCTCCAGTAACCCAATGTGAACCTTTTGTTATTCGTGGGTCGGCTAAAAGTTTTATGCCAAATTTCTTAGCATCTTGTGGACCAACATAACCTTTTACCAAATTTGGATGCTTTGCAAAATCTTCATCTTCAAATAATCGTAAGTCCTTTACGCCACTTAAATTCGCACCCAAGCGTTTTACATCAACTTCCCGATCTCCAGGCACCAAAACAGAAATTGGCTTTCCATCTGCCATTAATAAAACATTTTTTAAAGTATCGGCAGCGGTAAATCCACCACCGTAATTCTTATTG
Organism: uncultured Actinomycetes bacterium; assembly: GCA_937864205.1. Classification (GTDB taxonomy): domain Bacteria; phylum Actinomycetota; class Actinomycetes; order Nanopelagicales; family Nanopelagicaceae; genus CALMJB01. Next base: position 1,042 of record CALMJB010000078.1, read on the forward strand.
AGAATTTCAACCAATGAATCAATGGTCGGAGTATTTGGCGTATTTAAAATCTCTAAGGCAGGTGCACTTGTTCCAGAGTAAGGCTTTACATTGGTGACCACCGCTTCAACATTTGCCGCATAACCACATGCTTTGCAAAGCACATATGTATCTTCACCGGTCGGACATGGCGCTAAAAACTCTTCAGATTTAGACCCGCCCATGGCACCGCTCATCGCTGAAACAATGTTGTATTTGATTCCTAAGCGATCAAAAGTCTTTATGTAAGCGGCGCGATGTCTTTGATACGAAGCCTCTAAACCTGCATCATCAATATCAAATGAATATGAATCTTTCATCACGAATTCGCGACCGCGAATAATTCCGCTGCGAGGTCTTGGTTCATCGCGGTATTTTGTTTGAATTTGGTAAATCGAAAGTGGTAAATCTTTGTACGAAGAGAACTCACCCTTCACCATCAACGTAAACATCTCTTCGTGGGTTGGACCAAGCAAATAATCGTTTTGTTTACGATCTTTTAATCTAAAAATATCTGGACCATATTCAGTCCATCGATTTGTTGCGTCGTATGGTTCCTTAGGTAACAAAGCTGGAAAATTAACCTCTTGAAATCCGGCTTTATCCATCTCTTCGCGCACAATTTTTTCGATTTTTCTATAAGTGCGATAACCAAGAGGCAACCAGGAATAAATTCCGGCCGCAACTCTTCTAATGAATCCTGCGCGTACTAATAATTTGTGACTTGCAACTTCAGCATCGGCTGGATCATCACGTAATGTGCGAAGTAACAACGTAGACATGCGCAACATGTGGCAAGCCTATCTAACGAGAAAACTATTTAACTTCAACGGAAGGTTCGCCCGAAGCGACACCCGCTTTTTCCATCTCATCAGCAAGGCGCATTGCTTCTTCAATCAATGTCTCAACAATTTGTGCCTCAGAAACTGTTTTGATTACTTCACCTTTTACAAATATCTGTCCCTTACCGTTTCCAGATGCAACACCAAGATCTGCCTCGCGTGCTTCACCTGGACCATTAACTACGCAACCCATTACTGCAACACGTAATGGCACCGTCATTCCTTGTAAACCTGCCTGCACTTTTTCCGCCAATGTATAAACATCAACTTGTGCTCGGCCGCATGATGGACAAGAAACAATCTCTAATTTTCGTTGACGAAGATTCAACGATTCTAAAATCGAAATACCAACTTTTACTTCTTCTACTGGCGGTGCAGAAAGTGAAACTCGAATGGTGTCGCCAATACCTTCTGATAAAAGAATTGCAAATGCAGTTGAAGATTTAATTGTGCCCTGAAATTGTGGGCCAGCTTCCGTAACACCAAGATGCAACGGATAATCACATTTACTTGCTAGCAATCGGTATGCCTTCACCATCGTGACTGGATCATGATGTTTCACCGAAATCTTTATATTGGTGAAGTTGTGCTCTTCAAACAAACTGGCTTCCCAAAGTGCAGATTCAACTAATGCTTCGGGAGTGGCTTTGCCATATTTAGCTAGCAATCTTGGATCAAGCGAACCAGCGTTAACACCGATTCGAATTGGAATTCCGGCATCGCCGGCAGCTTTGGCAACCTCTTTTACTTTGTCATCAAATTGTTTGATGTTGCCGGGGTTTACTCGCACACCGGCACATCCAGCATCAATTGCTGCAAAAATATATTTAGGTTGAAAATGTATATCGGCAATAACTGGAATCTGAGATTTTTTTGCAATCTGCGCCAGCGCATCAGCATCATCTTGTGACGGAACTGCAACGCGCACAATTTGGCAACCAGATGCGGTTAATTCGGCAATTTGTTGCAGCGTCGCGTTTACATCTGCCGTAAGTGTTGTGCACATCGATTGCACCGAAACTGGAAAATCGGAACCGACTCCGACTGCACCAAGTTTTATTTGCTTGGTCTTACGACGCGGTGCAAGTGTTGGTGGTGGCGAGGAAGGGATTCCTAAATCAACCATGGTGGATATTCTGCCCCAACCTTAAAAATTTATCTTTACCGGGTTAAATAAATCAGCAGCTAGTAGCCAAACCGACAATGTCACCAGAATTGCGAACACCACCACCGTGACTGGCATCAATCGATTTACATTTAATGGCGCTGGTTTTGCTAAACCCTTGCGGGCTGCTCGCCTATTTCTTACACCATCAACTATTGCAATTGCCATATGACCACCATCTAATGGAAGCAGCGGCAAAAGATTAAAGATTCCAACAAATATATTTAGAGTTGCAATCATCAAAAGAAATGTTGCAAGTTTGTCTGCAAAACTTAAAGTTGAACCAACTGCATCGCCGGCAATTCGTGCTGCTCCGACTACCCCGACTAATCCATTTGGATCACGTTCGGCATTTCCAAATGTGGCACTTATTAATTGTGGAATTTTGCTAGGCAGAGAAAATAATGCGGCCACACTTGCTTTGAAGAATTCGCCGGTAATTGTGACTGAACGCCAAATAGCTAACAATGGATTCAAACGGTTTCGCTCTTGCGCATTAATCACGCCGAGAACACCAATCTTTTTTCCATCAACTTCTCGCGCCGACAACACCACCGGCAAATCTAAAGTTTGCCCATTGCGTTCAATATTCAAAGTCACAGATTGATTTGGCGCGGCTCGCAAAGCATCACGTAACTTGTTCCACTCTTTAAATTTCTCACCATTTATTCCAACTATTCGATCACCTGGTTGCAAACCAATTGATTTGGCCGGAGAAGGTGTGGAAGTTGCAGAACAAACTTCGTTTGCCGATTGTGGAATACAGTCAGATACCGATTGAATTTTGGAACTGGTTTGGCTGATTCCGATGCCTGATAACAATGTAAAAATCAAAATAAAACCAAGGACAAAGTGCAGGAATGAACCAGCACCTAACACAATCAATCTTTGTGGAATAGTGCCGGCAATAAATGCGCGAGGTTTTTCATCGGCAGATAATGGTTCATCTGGCGTCATGCCAATAATTTTGCAATAACCACCCGCTGGAATCGCTTTAATGCCAAATTCAGTTTCACCTCTTTGAGTTGACCAAATTCGTCGACCAAATCCGACAAAGAATTCGGTAACTTTCATACCAAATCTTTTCGCAGTCAAATAATGCCCAGCTTCATGAACCATCACTGAAAACAACAGCGCAAATACAAATGCCAAGATTCCCAATATTTGTAAGGACATTACTTCACCAATTCTGCAATTTTTTGCTTTGCGATTGCCCGCGCATTATTTTCGATTGCACTGACATCACTTAAGTCTCTCACTTTAGTTGTCGCGCCAGCTCGCTGCGAATCAACCACAGCGCTCACAATCTGCAAAATTGCCGTGAATTTAATCTGACTATTCAAAAATGCTTCAACTGCTACTTCATTTGATGCGTTGTAAACCGCCGGCATGCCATTTCCGATTTGGCCACATAATTTTGCAAGTTCCACCGCTGGAAATTTTTGATTATCAATGGGGGAAAACTGCCAATTATGCGATTTGTTCCAATCGATGGCACTTGCTGCATTCGCAAGTCGCTTTGGGTATGAAATTGCATAAGCAATCGGACCTTTCATATTTGGCGGAGATGCCTGCGCAATCGTTGAACCATCATTGAATTCGACCATCGAATGAACAATTGATTGCGGATGAATCACCGCTTCGATTTGGTTGTAGGCAATACCGAACAAATAATGCGCTTCGATTATTTCTAGTCCTTTATTTACTAATGTGGCGGAATTTATTGTGACCACTTCTCCCATATTCCAGGTTGGATGCGATAGCGCCTGTGCGACTGTCACCGAATCTAAATCGCTTTGTTCTCTAAATGGACCACCGCTGGCGGTAAGAATTACCTTTTTAATTTCATCTTTTTTACCAGCCAACATCGCCTGAAATATCGCCGAATGTTCTGAATCAACTGGCAACAAATGATTGCCACCATTTTTAGCATTTAATTGATTGACTAAATCGATCACTAGATCTCCGCCGGCAACCAAAGATTCCTTGTTAGCCAGCGCTACTTTATTTCCCGCTTTTAGCGCTGACAGAGTCGGACCAAGCCCAATCGCACCGGTAATTCCATTTAAAACGATGTCGCAGGAAATTGCGGCAATCTCATTTGATGAATCAGCGCCTTCAATGACTTTAACTCCCGCTGTTTCTGGAGCCGGCGCCATTGTTCCAACAATCGGTACTCCGAATTTCTTCGCCTGTTGCATAAGCAATGTGGGATTTTTTCGACCAGCGCTTAATCCAACTACTCGAAAACTTTCTGGATTTGCCGCCACGATCTCTAGCGCTTGTACTCCGATAGAACCGGTAGAACCTAAAATCACTAAGTCGCGCACCTGCTAATTCTAGTTTCAACTTATCTTTCCTTGATTCGCCCCGATAGGCTGGTACCTATGTATTCCGAAGGTAAATCGGCACCGGTTGAACAAAAACGCAAAGTTGTTACCGCAATTCCCGGACCAAAATCTGCCGAATTAATTAAACGCAGAGCCGATGTTGTTTCCGCTTCACTTGGAATGGCATTCCCAGTTTTCATTGAAAGATCTCAGGGCGGAATAATTGTTGATGTTGATGGTAATCACATCATCGATCTTGGCGCTGGCATCGCAGTAGTAAGTGTTGGAAACGCAAATCCAAAAGTTGTCGAGAATGTTAAAAATGCAGTCGAAGCATTCACCCACACATGTTTCATGATTGTTCCGTACACCGGATATGTAGAAGTTTGCGAAGCATTAAATCGTTTAACTCCGGGTAAGTTTAAAAAGAAGAGCGCGTTATTTAATTCCGGCGCAGAAGCGCTAGAAAACGCGGTGAAAATCGCTCGTTCTTATACAAAGCGTCCGGCGATTGTGGTTTTCGAACATGGCTATCACGGCCGCACCAATTTAACTTTGGCGATGACTGCAAAAAATATGCCTTATAAAGATTCGTTCGGACCATTTGCGCCCGAGATTTATCGCATGCCGATGGCTTATCCGTATCGATGGAATGGCGACCAATCAAATTGTGCTGCGGAAGCTTTAGAAATTGTGACTCACAAAATTGAAAAAGAAATCGGTGCAAAAAATGTTGCAGCGATTGTGATTGAACCAATTCAAGGTGAGGGCGGATTTGTGGTTCCACCAAAAGGTTTCTTGCCCGGCCTTGCCAAATTCGCGAAGGAAAATCAAATTCTTTTCATTGCTGATGAAGTCCAAACCGGTTTTGCCAGAACCGGAAAGATGTTTGCCTCTGAAGATGAAAACCTTGAACCAGATTTAATCTGCACCGCTAAAGGAATCGCAGCCGGTTTGCCACTTTCAGGTGTTACTGGCCGAGCCGAAATTATGGATTCCATACATGTAAGTGGACTAGGTGGAACCTATGGTGGAAATCCGTTGGCATGTGCTGCCGCGCTAGGCGCAATCGAAACAATTGAAAAAGAAAATTTGGTTACCCGCGCTAATAAATTAGGCACAATTATCGAATCCGCTTTAACTGAAATGAAACGAAAATACTCAATTGTTGGCGATGTCCGTGGTCGTGGTGCAATGCAAGCGATTGAATTAGTAAAGCCTGGCACCACCGAACCAAATCCAGATGCGGTCACCGCGGCAGTTAAATATGCTCAACAAAAAGGTGTTTTGATACTCACCGCTGGCACTTATGGAAATGTGATCAGATTATTGCCACCACTTATTATTGGTGAAGATCTTCTTAAAGAAGGTTTGGCAATACTTGATGAAGCACTTGCTTCTATCAAATAATTTTAACGATCTGCCAGCAAATTCTTAGTTGGATTAAAACTTCCACCCGATTTCTTTAGTGCAATCGCACTCAAAGCTTCCAGAACTACTCGATTTGCAAGCACCGCGGTGATTTCACTTTGATCATAAGCCGGCGCAACTTCTACAACATCGATTCCCACAATGGGCAATTCAAAACAAATTCTGCGCACCGCTTCTAATAATTCTCGGCTGGTCATTCCACCTGGTTCGGGTGTGCCAGTGCCGGGTGCCATACCCGGATCAACCACATCAATATCTACCGACAAGAAAACTCCGGTGCAACCATCAGTTAAAGTTTTAAAAGATTCATCTAGCACCGCCGACATTCCGCGGGAATGTATTTCGGTCATTTCATAAGAGCGCATCTTTTGTTTTGCCATCCAATTTAATGTCGCCGCATCTGGCCAATATCCGCGCAAACCTAATTGTAAAAATCGATCGCCACGAACATAGCCATCTTCGATTAACCGGCGCATCGGAGTTCCGTGTCCAACTAAAGTGCCAAATTGATCTTCACCGGTATCAGCATGTGCATCAAAATGAATCATTGAAACTTTACCTTTACCAAGATGATCGGCAATTCCGGCGACATCAGCTGATGCAATTGAATGATCGCCACCAAGCACAACTGGAATTGCACCTGACTTAGCAATTGTTGCAGTAGCAGTTTGTAAAACTTTCAAAGCACCAACTAAATCACTACCTGGCATCAATAAATCGCCAGCATCAACTACTTTTAGTTTTTGTAATGGATCAACCCGTAATGCCAAATGCGGTCTGGAACCATCATGAGGCAAGTAATCCCCCATGCGAATCGCTTGCGGACCAAACTTCGCACCAGATCTATGTGAAGTTCCGGAATCAATCGGTGCACCAACAATTACAACATCTGCACCTTTAAAAGTATCGGGTTTTTCTAAATCACATTTTTGTACACCCAAGAAAGTGAAATCAGGGCCGTACATATTTCCAATTCGGGTCAAATTTTTACCCTTCGTTTGCGGTTGAACAATTGTCCGGCAATTACAACAAATAAAGCAATAAAGAACATCGCCGAACCAATTACATTTGCTTGGGCTGGAATTCCGCGTGTGGCCGCGGTGTATACAAACTTTGGAAAAGTTGCAACGGTGCCAGAATTGAAATTGGTGATGATGAAATCATCAAAGGAAAGGCTAAATGCCAACAGTGCTGCACCCGCGATACCCGGTGCTACAAGTGGCAGAGTAACTCTTCTAAAAGTTTCAAATTCGTTCGCGTAAAGATCCATCGCAGCTTGTTCCAGCCGTGGGTCCAGCGAAGCAATTCTGGCTTTTACAGTTACCACTACAAACGAAATACAAAACATCACATGCGCGATGATGATGGTGGTCAAACCTGGATTAATTCCTAAATTCAAGAACATAGTTAGAAGTGATGCACCTAAAACTATTTCCGGCGTAGCCATCGGCAAGAAAATTAAAAGATTTGTGCTACTTCTGCCTTTGAAGTTATAACGTCCAATTGCAAAAGCAATTAAGGTGCCAAGAATCGTGGCAATTGCTGTGGAAATAATTCCAATTTTTAAGGAATTACCAAGCGCGGTGCAAATATCGGGTGCACCACAGGGATTTTGCCAATTCTTAAGTGTGAAACCTTTCCAAACTAAGTTAGAACGACCGGCATCATTGAAAGAAAAAGCAAAAGTGTATGCAACTGGAATAAATAGATAAGTAAATCCCAACACCATATAAATACGAATTAAATTGCGAGAAAACCAGCGACTCATACCAATTCCTCAGTGCCGGCTCTACGAATATAAATAGTTACCAAAATCAAAATCGCAGCCATTAATGTAAATGACAGCGCCGCCGCAGTTGGATAATCCACGATTCTAAAAAATCTGGCATCAATCACATTTCCTAACATCTTGGTATCGGGATTTCCCAAAATTGCCGCATTTATGTAATCACCTGCGGCCGGAATAAAAGTGAGCAAGGTGCCAGCAACGACTCCGGGCATTGAAAGTGGCACAGTCACTTTGCGAAAAGTGGTAAAGCCATTTGCATAAAGATCACCGGATGCTTCTAAAGTTCTGGGATCAATCCGCTCTAAGCTGGCATAAAGTGGCAAAGTCATAAATGGTAAAAAGTTATAGGTTAATCCGGTAACGACTGCAAATGCACTCGCAGTTAGAGATGTAGTTGGTCCAATAATGTGTAATGCTCTGAAAACTTTTATTACCGGACCTTCTTCACCCAAGATTTGTTTCCAAGCAATTGTTCGCAGCAAAAACGATGTAAAAAATGGCGCGACTATAAGTACTAGTAATACATTCTTGAATCGGCCGGCTTTGAAAGCGATGCCATACGCCAGCGGATACGCGATTGCCAACGCCAAAATTGTGGCCAGCAATCCATAAAGAAAAGATCGGGCAAATTGTTCTTTGCTTTGCAAGAAAGCATCAATGTAATTCTGAAACCGAAATACTTGTGAATAAGTGACGCCGTCAGAATTTTTAGTCTTAGTAGACATCTGTCCCAAAGTCGCGATTGGAGCTAAGAAAAATATTGCTAAATACAACAAACCTGGTGCTAATAACAGGTAAGGAAAAAGTGATTTTCGATTTACCGGAGATTTAAATTTAGTCGCGGTAGTGCGAAAAATTGCCAAGGGTTTAGGCTCCGGCTCTTACGTTTTCGCTGCCATCAAGCGCGAATGTAAATACTGGTTCCCAAGAAAGAGTTACCAATTCACCTTTTCGCAACATCGGTTCATTGTCATCGTTTTGTTCAAACACCATCAGCTCTTGCCCCCATGGCATTTCAACTTGGTACTGCGTAGAAACCCCGGTGTAAGAGACATCGGAAACTTTGCCGCCGTTTAAAATATTTCCAGAGGTATTTTTTCCACTGGCTACGATTCGAAATTTTTCTGGGCGAACTCCGACTAATACCGATTTATTTGCAGAATTTATGCGATTTTTTGGTACCGAAACTTTGTTGCCCTTGATATTAACGATGGAATTTTCGCCATCATTTCCTTCAACTTCACCGGCGATTAAATTTGATTGACCTAAGAAGTTAGCGACATAAGCACTCTTGGGTGAGTCATATAACTCTTCGGGAGTGCCCATTTGCTCGATTTTTCCCTTATTCATAACCGCGATGGTGTCGGCCATTGTCATGGCTTCTTCTTGATCATGTGTTACATGCACAAAAGTTATGCCGATTTCAGTTTGAATCCATTTCAATTCAATCTGCATCTGTCGGCGCAGTTTCAAATCAAGTGCACCTAATGGTTCATCTAATAACAGTAATGCCGGACGGTTGACTATTGCGCGTGCCACCGCAATACGTTGTTGTTGTCCGCCGGACAACTGATTTGGTTTGCGATCTGCCAGGTGCGGAAGTTCAACTAGTTCTAAAACTTTCTTTACCTGCGCATCCACATCTTTAATTCCGCGCCTACGTAATCCAAATGCGATATTTTCAAAAATAGTTAGATGCGGAAAGAGTGCGTAATTTTGAAACACAGTATTAACCGGACGGTTATACGGTTTTGCGTAAGTGATATCGGTATTACCAATTGAGATTTTTCCATTAGTTGGTTCCTCTAACCCAGCGATCATTCGCAAAGTGGTGGTCTTGCCACAGCCTGATGGACCAAGCAATGCAAAAAATTTTCCCTGTGGAATCGTCAGGTTCAAATCATCAACTGCAACAAAATCGCCAAATGATTTTGTTAAGTTAGAGAGAACTAAATCCCCTTGCGCCGAGGTAGAAGCATCTTTAGCCATTTTCGCTCCGATGAAAAACTTTAGGCGCGAACTTATGCGTTACCGGCAGCTGACTGGAATGCAGTTTCAAAACTAGTTTGTTCTGCATCGGTGAGCGGACGGAATATCTTCAATCGACTTAAAGTTTTCTCGGTTGGGAAAATGAATTCGCTATTTTGCAACTTTGCGTCAACTTTACCCATTGCCTCTTGCGCACCAACTACCGGGCAAACGTAATTTACGTAAGCGGCAACTTTGGCAGCCACAAGTGGGTCGTAATAATAATTAATCAATTTGGAAGCATCGGTTGCCTTTGTCGAAGTAACTGGCACCATGAAGTTATCACCAGAAATGGTTCCGCCCGATTCTGGAATTGCAAAATCAAATTTGCCATCATTTTCAATTGCCAACTGGAACAGATCGCCCGACCAACCAATTACCGCGACTGCATCACCGGAAATTAAATCTTCTTTGTAATCATTCCCCTTTACTTGGCGAATGAAGCCATCGCTAATTTTCTTCTTTAAGAAATCGACCGCGTTCATAAATTGATCATTTGTAAATGGTTTCGATACATCTACACCTTGATACGACATGATGATGCCGATCGTGTCGCGCATTTCCGATAACACTTCGATTTTGCCTTTATTCTTTGGCGAAAAAAGTTGGTCCATTGATTTGATTCCACCTGGAACCTTGTCTTTATTCCAGCCAAAACCAGCCATCACGCCTTGCCAAGTCAATGTTTGTGAACGCGTTGGGTCATATGCCGGTGTTGCTAAAGTTTTTAATAAATTTTTCTTATTTGGGATGCTGGCTTCATCAAGTG
>CALMJB010000079.1 GCA_937864205.1 uncultured Actinomycetes bacterium
TCTCTCGTTCAAATGATCGTTGAGATCATAAACCGGCGAGAGAAGCGGTAAGCACGCACTACTGGTTCCTAACAAGAACCACAGGGCCGGCGCTTATGGCGTCGGTTCTGTGTATTAACCAGCAGTACGAAAAATCTTACTCCTACTTTTATTAAATTGTTTCTAATTCAATAATAATTAAATAAAGGTTCTTAAAGATCAGGAGCAACCTGATGTGTTTCCGCAACCTTCACAGACGTAGCAAGAACCAGCCATTCTCATCTTTACTCCGCAGGTCATGCAAAGCGGTGCATCAGATTTTTGGCCAGACATTGATTCAAATAATTCCATTGATGAACCAATCTTCTTGCTTTCAATCTTCACATCTTGAGATGGTTTGGCTTTTGGTTTAGCTGGCGCAACCGCTTCTGGTTTTGGATCAGCGGAATAAGTTCCAGTTTCTAAAGCACGAGCGCGCTCATCGGCGGAATAGATTCCAAGCGCTGCCCGAGATTCAAATGGCAAATAATCCAGTGCAAGCCGACGGAAGATGTAATCCATCATCGATTGCGCCATACGAATATCTGCATCATCTGTCATACCGGCTGGCTCGAAACGTAGGTTTGCAAATTTCTCAACAAAGGTTTCTAGTGGAACGCCGTACTGCAATCCGATTGAAACCGCGATTGAAAAGGCATCCATTACTCCGGCCAATGTTGAACCTTGTTTGCCAAGCTTTAAGAAGACTTCGCCAAGTTTTCCATCATCGTAAGTACCAGCGGTTAAGTAACCATCGGCACCGCCCACGCTAAATGAAGTGGTTTGCGATGGCCGAGATTTTGGCAATCTGCGACGAGTTGGTGCGGCATCTTCAACTGCAACACTTGCCTCAGTTTTCTTAGCCTTTGAATCAGAAAGTGGTTGACCAACTTTGCAGTTGTCGCGATAAACCGCCAACGCTTTAATGCCAAGTTTCCAACCTTGGAAGTAAACATCTTCGATCTCTTCAATGGTTGCACTCTCTGGCAAATTAACGGTCTTTGAAATCGCACCAGATATGAATGGTTGGCAAGCTGCCATCATTCGCACATGTCCCATTGCTGAGATGGAACGAATTCCCATCGCGCAATCAAAGATGTCGTAGTGCTCTGGCTTTAATCCAGGTGCATCAATTACATTTCCGTGTTCAGAGATATATTCAACAATCGCTTCGACAGTTTCATCGGTGTATCCCAATTTCTTAAGAGCCAATGGAATTGTTTGGTTAACGATTTGCATTGATCCGCCACCAACAAGTTTCTTGAATTTAACTAGTGCTAAATCAGGTTCGATACCGGTGGTATCGCAATCCATCATCAAGCCAATGGTTCCGGTTGGTGCTAATACTGAAGCTTGCGCATTACGCCAGCCATTCTTTTCACCAGTTGCGATTCCAAGATCCCATTGCTTATTTGCTTCGGCCCAAACTTCGCGATCCATGGTGCTTTCAGATTTTGCCGAGTGAGAAGCATTTGCGTGCTTTTTCATTACGCGGGTGTGAGCGGCTGCGTTGCGAGCATAACCAGCATATGGTCCGACGATTCCGGCTAGCTCTGCCGATCTGCGATATGAAGTTCCGGTCAAAAGCGAGGTAATTGATCCGGCTAGTGCTCGACCGGCATCAGAGTCGTACGCCATTCCCGATGCCATTAACAATGCACCAAGGTTTGCGTATCCGATTCCCAATTGACGATAGTCACGAGTTGTCACACCGATTGGATCGGTTGGGAAATCTGCAAAACAAATTGAGATATCCATTGATGTAATGATTAATTCAGTTGCTTTCACAAATGTCTTTGCATCAAATGAACCATCTGGTTTTAAGAACTTCAAAAGATTTAATGAAGCCAAGTTGCAAGATGAGTTATCAAGTGACATGTATTCAGAACATGGATTCGATGCATTGATTCGACCAGTTTCTGGATTTGTGTGCCAGTCATTGATTGTGTCGTCATATTGAATTCCAGGATCTGCACAAGCCCAAGCGGCTTCCGCCATTTTGCGGAAAAGTTTGCGAGCTTCAACGGTTTCGATAACTTCACCAGTTGAGCGAGCAACTAAACCAAATTGAGTGCTGTTTTCAACCGCTTTCATAAATGCATCAGATACGCGAACTGAGTTGTTTGCGTTTTGATACTGCACCGAAATAATGTCGCGGCCACCCAGATCCATATCGAATCCGGCATCGCGGAGTGCGCGAATCTTGTCTTCTTCTCTTACTTTGGTTTCGATGAACTCTTCAATATCTGGATGATCAACATCAAGCACAACCATCTTCGCGGCCCGGCGGGTAGCACCGCCAGATTTGATGGTTCCCGCGGAAGCATCGGCTCCGCGCATAAATGAAACTGGGCCAGATGGCGAACCACCAGAACTTAATAATTCCTTGCTAGAACGCAGGCGGGATAGGTTCAAACCAGCGCCGGAACCACCTTTGAAAATCATGCCCTCTTCGCGATACCAGTTAAGGATTGAATCCATGGTGTCATC
>CALMJB010000080.1 GCA_937864205.1 uncultured Actinomycetes bacterium
GCTTTTGTATTTTGCACCGCAGTAGGCGGTTGATCAGCAATCTCTTGGGCGAATTTCAGGGCTGCTGAAAATTCATCTTCGGCCACCTGATTAATAATGCCAAGTTCTAGTGCTTCTCGGGCATCAATATCGCGCCCGGTTAGGAAGATTTCTGATGCCTTTACATGACCCACAAGTTTTGGAAATAGATAACTAGAACCAGCTTCTGGAACTAAACCAAGTGAAACAAATGGCATCGAGAAAATCGCTTTAGGGTTTGCCACCGCTAAATCACAATGAAACATCATGGTGGTTCCGATTCCAACTGCCCGACCCGATACCGCGGCAATTAATGGTTTCGTGAAATTGTGAAGCGCAAATAGGAAATTGAAAACGGGTGATTCTTCGCCAACGATCGGATTATTTGCAAAATCATTTATGTCATTTCCAGCGGTAAAAGTTGCGCTGGTTGAAGCGACTACAACGGTTCGAATTGCCGGATCTTTGCCGGCTTGGTTAAGTTGATCAGCCAAAGTCTGGTACATCTCATAAGTAATCGCATTTTTCTTATCCGGTCGATCAAATTTCAGTATCAATACAGAGCCATCGACTTGGCTTGCGATGTGAGACATAACGCAATACTAATGGGACTCATGGGTAGCAAACATCAACATGAACTATCACTAAAATAGGCGCTAGCGATTTGCTGTAATTACTTGATTTGCTTGGAGAGGCAAATTTAATATGTCGATTAACTTACACATTTTGACCAGAGAACTTACTCCGTTTGAACACCTGGTGTGTGAACATCTTTGTGAAGGGCTAACAAACAGCGCAATAGCTCGCGAAACTGCACATACCGAAAAAGTTGTTGAAAACACGGTATCCCGAGTTGCTCATGCTTTTGGAATAAAAGCCGACGGTGAAAGAAATGTTCGGGTCATGTTGGCGCTGGCTTATAGATCACAATTTGGAGATAAAGCTTTTGAGAAGATGGGTTTACCTTGTCGACATTTGGTGACTGATGAAAATGGTCGGCAAATCTGTGCTCGACATATTGATTGATCTGATTTCCTAAATTATCTATTAAGAAAAGGTTATTTAGATCTAAGTGATTTAAATCTAAGTGCTAACTCTCAAATAAATTGCAAAACAGTTAATAAAAGATCAATAAGTGCTAGCACTTATGTTTTTCTTAAAATTGAAATCTAAACAGGTGTACTAATAGTCATGAACGACAAATTGTCGTTCTAGCACTGATTTAGGAGAGAAAATGAAACGCCGAACCTTCGATCGAATCGTCAGCTTTGTAGGTTTAGGACTGGCGGTATTTCTGTTGATTGCAGCGGTATTACTCAATTGGGGTTATACCTTCGCAAATGATTCTGTGAAAACACAACTTGCTCAACAAAAAATTAACTTCCCTGCGGCAGATAGCGGTGGATTCAAAGCGTTACCGGAAGAAAATCAGAAAGCAATTCTGCCTTTCGCGGGAATGGCTCTTACCACTGGAAAACAAGCCCAGGTTTATGCCGATTTCTATATCGGTGAACACGTAAAGGGTGTTAACGCCGGCAAGACTTATTCAGAAACTAGCGCTGAAGCTTTGGCTGCAAGTGCAGCTTCAAAGGCAGCTCCAAATGATCAAGCGTTAGCTGCCAAAGCCGCCGCACTAATGGGACAACGACAAACATTGTTCATGGGTGAAACTTTGCGTGGCTTGTTATTGAATGCATATGCATTCTGGCAGTTAGGTCAGATTGCAATGTACTCATCTTGGATTGCAGCCGTAGGTGGAGTTTTGATGTTAGTTCTAGCGCTGTTGGGCTTCATGCACCTTCGTCGCGTAGAAGCTGACGCGACGATTTAAAACCTCATCTCTCCATGAGGAAAGAGCCCCTAAGGTTTTTCTTAGGGGCTCGCTTTTAATTATTGCTTAACTAAAATTCTTTATCTTTCGATAGTTCCGATAATAAAATCTTCGGTTTTAGTTAGCGCTTGTTCATCGGTGTATTGCTCAGGTGGCGTCTTCATAAAATAACTTGAAGGAGAAAGTAACGGTCCACCGATTTTGCGATCCATGCCAATTTTTGCACAACGCAACGCATCGATGATTACCCCGGCAGAGTTTGGTGAATCCCAAACTTCTAGTTTGTACTCAAGATTTAAAGGCACATCGCCAAAGGCGCGTCCTTCAAGGCGAACGTAAGCCCACTTGCGATCATCTAGCCAAGGGATGTAATCAGATGGTCCGATATGGACATTCTTCTTGCCCATGTCATATTCCAATTGGCTAGTAACAGAGTTGGTTTTGGAAATCTTTTTCGATTCCAAACGATCGCGCTCTAACATGTTTTTAAAGTCCATATTTCCGCCCACATTTAACTGATATGTGCGATCTAAGTGCACTCCGCGATCTTGGAATAGTTTGGCCATGATTCGGTGTGTAATGGTGGCGCCGACTTGTGATTTGATGTCATCGCCAACGATAGGCAATTTGGCCTTTTCAAATTTGGCGGCCCATTCTGCATCAGAGGCAATAAATACCGGCAGAGCGTTAACAAATGCGCAACCAGCATCAATTGCACATTGCGCGTAATACTTTGCTGCCTCTTCTGAACCAACTGGCAAATAACAGATCATCACATCAACTTTTGCAGCCTTTAATTCGGCAACTACATCAATGGGTTTTTCGGTTGATTCTTTAATTGTCTCTTTGTAATAGCGCCCTAGACCATCGAGGGTTACACCGCGTTTTACCGGAACGCCAATTTTTGGAACATTGCAGAATTTGATGGTGTTATTTTCACTCGCCCAAATCGCATCTGCCATATCGAGACCAACTTTTTTGGCATCGACATCGATTCCAACTACAAACTTAATATTCTTGATGTGGTAACCACCAAGCACAGGGTGCATAAGACCAGGAATCTCTTGGTCGTTGGTGGCATTCTTGTAATACTCAACGCCTTGAATCAGCGAGTTGGCACAGTTACCGACTCCGATGATTGCTACTCGGATTTCTCCTTTATCGACTCCGGAGTTGTCCAATTTACGACTTTTCATATTCTCAGGACTCACTTAGCTTTCCTTTCGCTTTTGATCATCTCTTCTAACCAGGCGATTTCGCGCTCGGCTGATTCCAAAGAATGGCGGCGCCATTCCACTAAATATTTATCAATTCCAGCAGGGGTGCGATCTAATTCCGATTGCAAGATTGCTCGCTTTTCAGATAGTCGGCGCAACCGGCCTTCTAAAATTCGCACTCGATTTGGTTTTGGAGTTGGGCTAAAAAATGCAAAGCGCATACCAAAGCCTTCATCTTCCCAATAATCTGGGCTATCAGTTTCGGCAATTTGGGCAAATCTTTTTTTGCCTTTGCCAGTTAATGAGTAAACAATTCTGGATCGACGGGATAAACCACCAGATTCGGTGAAGGACTCTTCGATTAAATCCTTTTCTTGCATACGGCGCAGTTGCGGATAAATTACGGAAAAACTAAGGGCACGAAATGGTCCGTAAACCGCACTCATGCGCTTTCTTAATTCGTAACCATGCAACGGGCCTTGGGAAAGCAAACCCAGGAGTGCAAACTCCAAGGATTCAGCTCGCGAACGCATCTAGATTTTCCCCGTCTATCTAATTGATATATCGATACGATATATCGGGTCGGTATTTAAGCCGATATATGGGATTTTGGCAATCCCAGATTCTGCAGGGCGTGGCGCGCAGGTGGCAGGCTTCTGTATGGCGCTGATTGAGAAATCGCTAATGGCTCAGCGAATACTCCAGCGGCTACTAAAGTGGGGCGAATCAAATAGCGGCCGCTCGAAGAATGGAAATGATGGAATTTATAAAAGTGAATGAAATAGCCGGCAAATGATTCCGAATAGATTTGCTGAATTTCTGGTCGCAACGATTTTGATCATTCTTGCTCCGGGTCCATCTGTTTTGTTCACAATCGCCCAGGCAATTTCTTGGGGGAAAAAAATTGCAGTTGCAACCGTAATTGGCAATGCCTTTGGCATGTTCTTAATTTCGATATTTGTTGCGATTGGGCTTGGTCCATTTCTACAAAATTCAAAGTTGTTTTTTAACGCGGTGCAATGGGCTGGCGGCGGATACTTGATTTATTTAGGAATCAGCGCAATTTCCAAAAGCAAAGTTCACGCTGACCAAATGTTGGGTGAGCTTGGCAATCGGCCATCGCTATTTAAATCAATTAAAGATGGTTTCTGGGTTGGCGTGTTAAATCCAAAGTCTGTGGTCTTTTTTGCTGCAATACTTCCGCAATTTATCGATCGGGACAGTGAAAAAATTGTTCAACAATTAATTTTTTTAGGGTTTATCTTTTGCATAATTGCGGTGATTTCAGATGGATCGTATGGCATTTTGGCTGGCACGATACGAAGTTGGCTTTCTGATAAAAGTTCTAGATTAATCACCATGAGAAGAATTGGCGGTGCGGTGATGATTGGCCTGGGTATTTTTACGATATTTTCCGCGGCCATACTGAGCGCCTCCAACTGAATGTCAGTGCTATTAGGCAGAATTGCGTAAATCATGGCATCTGAATTAGGTAGCGCTCGCGAATTCATCAGTCCAAGTGATCTGACATTCTCTTGGGATGGCTGCCACCGCTGTTTATGGATTTACTACAACCATAGTTTGCGAGTTCCATCCTTTATGCCATTGGTCGCAGATCTTTCCGCAATGCAAGAGAAGTACTTTGCTGGTAAGACCAGCGCTGATTTAGCTCCGGTTATTCCCGCTGGAAAAGTTGAATCACTTGGTGGTTGGGTTAAATCACAAAACATTGAAGTTAATGGCGCTAAAACCAAGTTTGCAATCCGCGGTAAATACGATTTATTAATGAAATTCGATGACGGAACATACGGAATAGTCGACTGCAAATTCCAAGCTAAAGACAGTGATAAAACTGAACTTTATGGTCCCCAATTAGAGGCCTATGCCTTTGCATTAGAAAATCCAGAATCGGGCGCCCCCAAAACTGTTTCGTTAATGGGGCTACTGGTTTGGTCGCTAATTGAACCCGCCGGCGATGTAAACAAAGGATTTGGTCTAAAACTAAAACACACCTGGCGGCCAATCAATCGTAATCCGCAAGCTTTGCAACAACGATTAACAGATTTTATCGGTGTAGTTTCGGCAAAAATGCCGGCTTCAAAAGATACATGTGATCAATGTCGATATCTAGGACAGCGAAAAGATTTTATCGGCGCTGAATAAATTTTTGAGCTTTTAACTACTGCGTTTTTCTCGCTTAGCAGAACGTGATTTAAATTTAAGTAACTTCCCACTTTTCTTGGAATTATTGAAATTCTTTAACTCTTTTGCATCCATAGGAATTTTCTTTCCTTGATTTATTAATTCTTTTGCATCTGATGCATAAATCGGTACAAACTCTTGCTTTGACATCTCTTGAATCTTGTTCATTACCTGATCGGTAATTTCCCGTAAAAGTTCCTGATCAGAAGAATCTCCGGAAAAATACATCGGTTCACCAAAGATCATTTCTACCCGTCTGACTTTTGGTACTACTTGACCAGTTGGCTGAATTTCTGCGGTATTAAACATTGCCACGGGGACAACCGCTGCACCTGATTCAATCGCCAATCGCGCGATTCCAGTTCTTCCCTTATAAAGTCGGCCATCTGGTGATCTGGTTCCCTCTGGATAAATTCCAAGGCACTCACCTTGCGATAAAACTTTTAGTCCGGTTATAAGGGCTGCTTCGCTGCGCTTGCCACCGGAACGATCAATGGGAACCTGGCCCAAAGCAATAAATGTCCAGCGCTTTATTAATCCTTTAATTCCCGGAGATGTGAAGTACTCACTCTTTGCCAAGAATGTGACTTTACGTGGCACCACCAGCGGCATAAATATTGAGTCGCTAAACGAAAGATGATTTGAAGCGACTATTACTGGGCCGGTTGCCGGAACATGGCGAAGCCCGGTGACTTTGGGACGAAAGAAGAGGGTTAGTAATGGGAAGAGAAATGATTTCAGCAAGCGGTAAGCCACTGGATAAATTTACGGGCAAATGAACCAACCCTTCAATTGACGGTTTTTTAAGGGGATTTAAGCGAGGATTTCCCCATGATTGCCAACGCGGAATCTATTGAAATTGAAACCGCATCAAAATCTAAAGTTTCGATTTTGATGATTCATGGTTTCACTGGTTCGGTCGCATCGATCGCACCTTGGGTTAAAACGATGGCAGCTTTTGGCTTCTCAGTTTCAGCGCCGTTACTGCCCGGGCATGGCACAAGTTGGCAGCAATTAAATAAAACTAAATGGAGTGATTGGTTCAATTGTGTTGAACAAGAGTTCAAAAAATTGCGCGGGCAATCTAATCAAGTATTTGTGGCCGGTTTTTCTATGGGCGGATCATTGGCTTTGCGATTGGCGCAAATTTATGGAAAAGATATCGCTGGCTTAATTTTAATTAATCCCAGTATCGAGGATAAGCGACTCATTCAAAGGTTTGTTCCATTACTTCAATTTTTCTTACCCCGCTCAAGCCGAAGTGCTCGGAAAAATGGCACCGATGTCGCAGCACCAAATCCACCTAAACACAGTTATGGCGTTATCCCACTGAAAGCCTTGGCGTCGCTGCAAAAACTTTGGAAATTAGTTCAAGCAAATCTTTATTTAATTAATCAGCCGATAATGATTGGCATCTCGCCACAAGATCATGTGGTGAATCCAAATAGCAAAATCACTTTACTTTCACATATTAATTCTGTAAAAATTAAATCAGTTGAGTTTGCAAATTCTTATCATAATGTCGCACTTGATTACGATTTAGAAAAACTTTGTATTGAGACTCGCGAATTCATCAATGCGAATCTGAATTAATCGCGAGCTAAGTTAGCCGCTCCCACTAAACCAGCATCGTTACCAAACTTTGCCGCCAGTACCTTCGGAATATTTCGATCCTTGCCAAACGGCATGTACTTCACCATTGCTTCGGCGGCGGGTTTAATTAATAAATCTCCGGCATCAACAACTCCGCCACCGATGATGATCGCCTGCGGATCTAAAATTAAAGTATAAGAAGCCATCGCTAGTCCTAACCAGTCGGCTTGTCGCTTAAATGCGGCGAGTGCAATCTCATCATTTTCTCTAGCGGCAGTTGTCAAAATATTTCCGGTTAGATTTTCTGGTTTATTTTCTACTCGTTGCAACAAATTTGCTGATTGCGCTGGACGTTCTTGTATTAATTCTCGTGCCATTCGAAGTAATGCACTTCCTGATGCATACTGTTCAATACATCCCTTAGTGCCACAACCACAAAGTTGGCCATCTTTTTGCACAATCATGTGGCCAAATTCAGCGCCGGCACCAGAATATCCGCGATGTAAATTGCCATCGACAATTAATCCCCCACCCATTCCAGTACCAATTATGAAAAACATTACCGGATTGAAATCTTTGGCAGCACCGAATTTGAATTCTGCCCATAAAGCTGCGCTGGCATCATTTTCAACAATCACAGGAAGATTCACTTTTTCAGAAATCAATTTACCGATCGGGAAATTTGTGCAGTTAGAAATATTTGGAGAATCAATGATGGTAGAGCGATCTGATGAAATTAAACCGGCCCAACTTAAGCCAACTCCCTTTATTTGGCCAGCAAATTTCGGATCTTGATTTATCTCATTGACTATTTCACTTATTACTTGAACTAATTCTGGCCCGCCATTTTTTGGAGTGTCTTTTCGCACCCGAAAAATGATTTGGCCTTCTGAATCTACAACGCCAGCTAGAACTTTAGTTCCGCCGACATCAATGCCAATCGTCAGCGCAGTTGGCGAGATTGACATCAATTAGTTCTCGAGTTTTTCCTTAAGTTGTTTTAAAGCTAGATCAATTGTGGATTTTTCAGCCTTTTGACGCATGATTGCCGGTACCGGCATCGAAAGGGCAACACCTAATTCATATGTAACGTTTGTAGTGCCATCGCCATTGTCTTTGATGACATAGGCGCCACTCATTTCGGTAAGCAAATCGGCATCTTCTAAAGAAAACTCTAAACGCTCGGGAGCTTTACTCCAGTCATAATTCAATGTTGGTTTATCTTTCAACGCGCCAGATTCAACTTTCATCTTGATTTGGGTGGCGCGACCTTGAGCATCTTTCTGTAAAACTTCTACCGATTTAATTGCGGTCGACCAAGATGGATAATTTGCCAAATCAAACAGCACATTTTGAACTGCTGCGATATCAGCTTCGATGTTTACGCTTGCAGTAGAGAGTTCAGCCATGGCGCAAGGCTACCGCTAAGTAACCAATTCATACCCAGTCAGTATTCAGCCAAGAATCAGACCGGAATCGGACTGCTCTGGCATAACTCCTGCTCTGCCAGTAATTTGGGGCTATGTCCAACACCTCAATTTCCGAATCTTCCACTCGAAGTGAAGTAACTATTCCAGCAATCATCCCAACGGCAAGTGCCGGAAACTTAACAAACTTAATTACCGAACGTGCATGGTTTGAACCAGAGCGCGTAATTGTTTCTCGTCCCCTTGGCGAAGGTTGGCAACCAGTTACTGCAAAGGAGTATGAAGCAGAAATTAGACAAGTTGCAAAAGGGCTAATTGCTGCCGGCGTTAAATTTGGAGATCGCGTTGCGATTATGTCGAAGACTCGATACGAGTGGACGCTACTTGATTTTGCAATTTGGTTTGCCGGCGCTGTAACTGTTCCAATTTATGAAACTTCAAGTGCTGAACAAATTGATTGGATTTTGTCAGATTCAAGTTCGGTGGCTTTGATTGTTGAAACTCCAGCTCACCGAGAGACTGCGACGCCAGTTCTGGGATCAAAATGTAAAAATATTTGGACGATTACCGAGAATGCAATTGCCGAATTAATAAAACTCGGTACAAATGTCAGCGATGAAGAGATAAACAATCGTCGCACCTCACTTTCGCCAAATGATTTAGCGACTTTGATTTACACCAGTGGTACAACCGGAAAACCTAAAGGGGTGCAGTTAACTCACGGTAATTTCTTGTCTGAGTGTGGCAATGTCGTGAATGGGGCAAATGATTTGTTCTTAAAGCCAAATGGTTCAACTTTATTGTTCCTACCAGTTGCGCACGTCTTTGGACGAATGGTGCAAATTGGTTCTATTTCCGCCGGTTTACATATGGCACATTGTGGCGACATCGCTCGTTTGACCACAGACTTGGCAACATTTAAACCAACTTTCGTTTTGGCTGTTCCGAGAATTTTCGAAAAAGTTTTCAATGGCGCGCAAGCAAAAGCGGAAGCTGGCGGCAAAGGCAAGATTTTTGAAAAAGCAGTAAATACCGCGATCGCTTACAGCCAAGGATTAGATACTGGAAAAATCTCAATCGGTTTGAAATTTAAGCATTTGTTATTTGATCGTTTGGTCT
>CALMJB010000081.1 GCA_937864205.1 uncultured Actinomycetes bacterium
TAGGAAATGGTGGTTCTACTGCATTCTGGGATATTGCAACTTTTGGATTGATTGCTGATAAATCTCAACACTTAGTCTTTGGTGAGTTCTCATCAAAATTTGCCACCGCAGCTAAACAAGCACCGATGATCAAAGACCCGGTAGTTATCGAATCTGAACCAGGCACACATCCAGAAATAAAAGTGCAAAGCGATGTCGATGCGTACTGCCTTACCCACAACGAAACCAGCACCGGTGTGAGCATGCAAATTCTTCGACCTAAAACTAATGATGATTCGTTGATCCTGGTCGATGCGACTAGTGCTGCCGGTGGTTTAGATCTAGATGTAAAAAATTGCGATGTTTACTACTTTGCTCCGCAAAAATCCTTTGCATCAGATGGCGGATTATGGATCGCACTCATGAGCCCAGCCGCAATTGCCCGAGTTGAAAAACTAAAAAGTCGTTGGGTACCAGCATTCTTTGATTTAAAAATCGCAATCGAGAACTCTAGATTAGATCAAACTTATAACACTCCCGCACTTGCTACTTTGATATTACTTTCCGAACAAATAGATTGGATGAATCAAAACGGTGGTTTGAAATTTTCAACTGGTCGAAGCGCGCAATCTGCCCAGATTCTTTATGACTGGGCCGAACAAACTGAATACACCACCCCATTTGTAAGTAATCCATCGCAAAGATCAAAAGTAGTCGGCACGATAAATTTCAAAGATGAAATTGATGCCTTAAATATTGCAAAAATTTTACGGGTAAACGGCATTGTTGATACCGATCCATATAGAAAACTAGGCAAGAATCAATTGCGGATCGGAATGTTTCCGGCGGTCGAGCCATCAGATGTTCAAGCATTAACAAAATGCATTGAATATGTGGTGGAAAGACTCTGATAGAAAATTCTATGGAGAATAAAACCCGTAGGTACATAACACTATTTGTATTAGCGGTGATGTTAATCCTTGTTGTAGGTAACTCCCTCTAGTACATCATCTAGCAAAATACTGGCCGGACGTTGTAATTGATTTTGCAACAACAGATAAGTCAAGCCAATTGCAAAAATTACAATCGCAGCGCAAAGTGCAATAGTCCATCTAATCCCAATCAAGGTACTAATCCAGCCAATTAATGGCGAACCAAATGGTGAACCTCCAAGAAAAACAGTCAGATAAATTCCCAACACCTTGCCACGAATTGCTGGATCAGTTGTGGTCTGAACAAAAGTATTTGCTGAAATCATTGTAGTTAACGCTAGAAATCCGCAAATGGGTAGTGTGAATGCATAAGTTGAATATGAGGGAAGCGCGCAGAGAATAATTTGGCTAACTGCAAACAGCGCACCAAATGACATTACAAATTTTGGACCGCGCCGGCGATCTAGTTTTGCCGATAATAATGCGGCACTAAATGAACCTATCGCAACAAAAGTTCCCAAGCCGCCGTATTCAGCTGGTCCTTTGCCAAACTCTTTCGTTGCCATCAACGCGTTATATATTTGAAAATTTAAACCAAATGTAGCGACAAAAAATACCGTAATCATTACCGCGAATAAATCTTTGCGAGCAATTACATAATTTAATGCCGCGCCAATCTTTACCTCACTTCGCAGAACCACCTCTTTAAATAACTTATCCTCTCGAAGTGCAATTAATGCAGCGATTACAAATAAATAAGAAATTGCGTTCAAGATAAAAGATGGTCCGGTATCGAATGCGGCAATCATGAAACCAGATAACGCTGGTCCAATTAATCGACCAGCATTAAAATTTGCCGAATTAAGTGAGACCGCATTGCGGACATCCTCTTTTGCTACTAATTCAGAGTTAAAACTCTGTCGAACTGGGGCATCAATTGCTCCAGATAAACCCAATGTGAAAGCCAAAATGTAAACATGGAACAACTCAACTGAATTTGTCATTACTAATACGCCGAGAATTAATGCAGATAGTGCACCCACCACATTTGTAAGAATCAAAATTTTTCGTTTATTGAATCGATCCGCAATTGATCCGCCCCATAATGAAAATAACAAGGATGGTAAAAACTGTAGGCCGGTAACAATTCCTAGATCTTTACCGCTGCCAGTTAATTGCAAAACTAACCAATCTTGTGCAACCCGTTGCGCCCAACTTCCAATATTGGATAGTGCGTTTGCGAAAAAAAGAATCTTGAAATTAAAATGTTTAAATGATCTAAAGGATCCGCCCGATTTCTGGGACGGAACCGAACTCATGGTTCAACCTTACGCCTACTTACGAGTAACCATTAACAATTTTGATTTGAATTGATATTGATTATGCTGAGCGAATGCGTCAAGCGATATTTGTGATTGCTTTGGGAATAGTGCTTTGGATAATCGCTTTGGTGTTTGCAATCGTAATGAAAGCAGATCAAAAAGTTATTTCGATTTGCATTGTTGGTGCTTTGCTTGGCTTCATCGGATTGCGTTACACAATCAGACGTGGCCGACGTGGCCAACTTTAAGATTCTATTTCGCCAGCGATTCCACGAAGCACTTTAGCTAAACGCTCTGCTTCTGCCTCGGATGGGTAACGACCATGGCGTAAACCATTTCCAACGCGATCTAAAATTTTAATCGTATCTTCAATGATTGCAGCCAAATCATCGGCATTGGTACGGCTGGCACCAGCAATTGATGGTGGCGCTTCAACAATAGAAACCGCTAACGCTTGTGGGCCACGACGACCATCTGCAATTGAAAACTCTAGTTTGGTACCAGGTTTTACAGTTGTGACTCCAGATGGAAGGGCAGATGCAGAAAGATAAACATCTTCTCCCTCATCATTTGAAATAAAGCCAAAGCCTTTTTCCAAACTAAACCACTTAACTCTTCCAGTTGGCATGGTTCCTCTCGAATCTCTCTTTTTAATCTCTATTAAAACTGATTGGTTCCGTTTATTTGAGCTAAATTCCTATTGCAACCTGCAATTTTAACCGAATACTAAAATTCTAGGTAATTAATTACCTGATTTAGTTCAAGTTACGTTCAAGAATGGGTGATTAAGGCTTGTGAATGTGCGCCGCAACCATGATTTACCGCAACGACTTTGCCATCTTGCGGAGACAATGCATTCGCACAAACACCAAATGCGGCTCGAAGTGAACCAGAGAGTGGAACATAAAAGCCGCAACTATGACATTGTGCTGGGGCTGCTTTTGCAATCGCAGCAAATGGTCCGTGATCGCCATTGTGCCAACGATTGCTGGCGGCATCTTTCCCGGTAACTGAAAGCACCCGAGCTTTACCAAGTCCGATTTCAAATAATTCATTTAAATCAAGGCGATCAAAATCTTCATCTTCAGGTAGCACCATTAACCCTGGCACTAATCGCTCATCATCTGCCGCTGTTGGAATAACATCACCAATTCGCAAATCACCTGGTTGAACGCGCAGTTGATATGGAATCCAATTTGGTGCCAGCAAACTTTCTGATCCGGGTAGTAAGACCACTTCACAAATTGTTGCTTCACTTTCAGAATCAATTCGAGCTACCGACACACTCCAGTACCAACCGCGGTAACCAGGTTGGGTCGCATTAAAAAGATATGTAGCAATCGTTTGATTTGATTCAGAATTAATTTCATCATTTGCGTTGTTTTCGCTGGTTTCATAATTGATTGAGAATAATTCCCCAACAAACTCTGGATTTGTCGCTTCAGCAATTGCCGCAGATTTTGCAAGTTCTTGTGCGCCAAATGAATCAATAGTGCCTTGGCTAGCAGCGATTTTTTCAGGATATGTCTTTTCAAATTTAATCGGCGCAACCGACTCCCGAACCGGTAACGATTCGGAAGTCGAAGGCTTAGCAATTTCTTGCGCCGCTACATCTGGATGCTGCTCGGTTGGTTCTGCTTTAGATGAACCTTTCAGAATCTTCTTAAGCAGCGATTTTTTCTTGGCCAATTAGAAATCCATGTCTCCGCCGCCAGGTGCTGGTGGCACTGCCGGTTTTGGTTCTGGTTTATCAGCAATTACCGCTTCAGTTGTTAGGAACAAAGCCGCGATTGATGCCGCGTTCTGCAATGCAGAACGAGTCACTTTTGCTGGATCGATGATGCCAGTTTTAATCATGTCGACATATTCACCAGTCGCAGCATTTAATCCTTCGCCGGCTTTTAAGTTGCGTACTTTTTCAACAATTACGCCACCTTCAAGACCTGCGTTTACCGCAATTTGCTTCAACGGTGCTTCGATTGCATATTCCACGATTTTTGCACCAGTTGCTTCATCACCGGAAAGTTTTAATTTGTCGAAGACACCTTTTGCTGCCTGTAATAGCGCGACGCCACCACCGGCAACGATTCCCTCTTCTACTGCTGCTTTCGCATTTCTAACTGCATCTTCAATGCGATGCTTGCGCTCTTTTAATTCAACTTCAGTGGCGGCTCCGGCTTTAATAACCGCAACTCCGCCAGCAAGTTTTGCCAATCGCTCTTGTAATTTTTCGCGATCATAATCAGAGTCGCTCTTTTCAATTTCCGCACGAATCTGATTAACCCGACCTTTGATTTGATCAGCATCGCCACTTCCTTCAACAATGGTGGTTTCATCTTTAGTAATTACGACTTTGCGAGCGGTGCCCAATAAGTCCATGGTTGCTTGCTCAAGTTTTAGACCGACCTCTTCGGAAATAACAGTTGCGCCGGTAAGAATCGCAATGTCTTGCAACATTGCCTTACGACGATCGCCAAATCCAGGAGCTTTTACCGCAGCGGAACGGAAGGTTCCCCGAATCTTGTTCACAATCAAAGTTGCAAGTGCTTCACCTTCGACATCTTCCGCAATAATCGCAAGTGGCTTGCCAGATTGCATTACCTTTTCAAGTATTGGCACTAATTCTTTTATATTTGCAATCTTTGAATTAGAAATCAAAATGTATGGATCTTCTAACACTGTTTCCATACGGTCAGAATCGGTTACGAAATATGGCGAGATATAACCTTTATCAAAGCGCATACCTTCAGTTAGTTCTAGTTCTAATCCGAATGTATTGCTCTCTTCAACAGTGATGACTCCTTCTTTGCCAACTTTGTCCATCGCTTCGGCAATCATTTCTCCGATTGTGGAATCAGCCGCAGATATCGAAGCAGTTGCAGCAATTTGCTCTTTGGTCTCAACTGGTTTTGCCATCTTCAAAAGTTCAGTTGCAATTGAGTCAACTGCTTTTTCAATTCCACGCTTTAGTGACATTGGATTTGATCCAGCCGCAACATTTCGCAAACCTTCTCGTACTAGTGCTTGTGCCAACACAGTTGCAGTGGTTGTGCCATCTCCGGCGACATCATCGGTTTTCTTCGCTACCTCTTTAACAAGGTCGGCACCGATTTTTTCCCAAGGATCTTCTAATTCAATTTCTTTAGCAATTGAGACACCATCGTTAGTAATTGTTGGCGCGCCCCACTTTTTCTCCAGCACAACATTTCTTCCGCGTGGTCCAAGAGTTACTTTGACCGCATCGGCGAGTGCATTCATTCCCCGCTCTAATCCACGACGGGCTTCTTCATTAAAAGCAATCATCTTTGCCATCTTTAAGTGCTCCTTCATCTAACAACTTCGTGGCTCAGCCGGACCGCTGAACCATCTCTTTAATTCGTTTTTGTCCTGTTTTCGTTTGGGCCAGGCGGATAACTCACACCTAGATTTAAAAACCCGTGGGTAAATCTAATCTAAGGCTGATGGCTCATCAAATTGAGCAAACTTTTCCGCGGGCAAGGTAGATTTTAAGAAGGTTAGAACCAGCGGGCTTAAATTAACGGGATTGAATTAGCGGGATTGATTACGGGCATCACGTAGCCGGCGTAAGCGTTTAACTAAAATCGGATGAGCTGAAAGTGAATCATCTCGATCAATTAAGTTATTTAAAAGTTGGTAATAATCTGGCGGAGTTAAATTAAAAAGTTCTTTGATATTGGCTTCTTTTGTACCGGCATGCTTCCACCAGTGGTTTTCAAAATCTAAAATTCTATTTTCCAGATCGGTAAGGGGATTTAAGCCAGCATTCAACGCTGCCGATTCAGAGTTATTCATACTGCTATCTTAAATATTAAATCCTTGAAATATGTGGATTTAACTTAAAGCGTGGCGAGAATCTCCTCAATATCGCTGACATTCGTCCAGGGATTAACAATTGCAAACCGCAGTATTGGTTTTCGATTATGTGCAGATGGAGTAACAAAACCAATTTGATCTTTAAGTAATTTATCGCTCCACTCTTGATATTGCGCTGATTTCCAACCAATTCGCTCAAATGCAACTATTGATAATTGTGGCTCAATCAATAGCTTTAAATTCGGATTTTGTTTGATCAGTGCAGCAGCTTGTTTTGCCGTTTCCATCGTTTTATCCATTGCTTTGGCGTATTCATCGGTTCCATGTGCGGCGAGTGAAAACCAAAACGGAAGTCCACGGGCTCTTCTAGTTAAATGAATCGCGTAATCAGATGGATTCCACTCTTTATCTTCCTCTAGCGGATCTAGATAAGAAGCTTTTTGGATATGTGCTTGTTTTGCCAATCTAGGATTTCGATAAATTAACGCGCAGGCATCAAATGGTGCGAATAACCATTTATGCGGATCGACTATAAATGAATCACACATTTCAATTCCGGTAAATAATTTTTGGGTAGTAGGTGAACAAAGGGCAGCTAAGCCGTAAGCACCATCAACATGGAACCAAATTTCCATTTGTTTCGCTAATGTGCCAATAGATTTTAGATCGTCGATTATTCCAAGGTTTGTACTACCGGCGGTTGCGACTACTGCAAAAATTTCGCAATCTGGATTAGTTAATTTAAATTCGTTGATAGCGCTCTCACACAGCGGACCAGTTAAAACCCCATCTTGATTTGGCTTAACCAAAAGTAGATGAACATCCATAACATCGGCTGACGATTTAATAGATGCATGTGATTCAGCGCTAGCAACTAAAACCCAACGGCGAATTTGATCGAGCCGATCTTTATGTTTCTTTCGCGCCACATCGCGTGCCACGACTAATGCAGATAAATTTCCAATAGTGCCGCCCTGCACAAAAACTCCGCCAGATTGTTTTGGCATGTTCGCAAGATCGGCCAACCAACGTAGCGCCTGATTCTCCGCAAAAACCGCGCCTGCGCCTTCTAACCAAGAACCGCCATAAAGTGCACTGGCACCAACTACCAAATCAAAAAGGTTTGAGTACTCACTAGGTGCAGATGGAATGAATGCTAAATAACGTGGATGATCAGTGCTGATACAGGCTCGCGCTAGCACATCTTTGAATAGTGTTAATGTTTTTTCTCCTCCTAAACCTTTAGCGGTAATGGTTTGACCAGCTAACTTTTCTAATTCTTCTGGAGATTTTGGTCCATCTAGCGGTGGATCATTTTTTAATCGAACCAATGAATACTCAAGCACTTGATGGGCTAGTTTTTCTACCTCATCATCAAATTGATGCATGGCCATCTATATTTTTAACCGGCTAGATTATTTGTGGCTTTATTCATTGCAAAATCTTTTCGATTCGCACTGCGCACGATATTTCGCAACATGGTTGGGAATACAAACATATGTAAAGGTGAAATTACATACCAATAAAGTTGCCCACCTAATCCCCGCGGTGAAAATAATGCAGTTTGCGTGATTTTGCGTCGACCATTTCCCAGATTTTCAATCCGAAATTCCAGCCAAGCTTTTCCGGGCAAAATCATCTCGGCATAAAGTCTTAATAATCTTTCGTTATCTATCTGCTCAACTCGCCAAAAATCCAAACTATCACCGATTCGCAGATGTAACGGATCTCTTCGACCCCGTCGTAATCCAACTCCGCCAAAGATACGATCTATTAATCCTCTTAAGTACCATAAGTAATCAGATCCGTACCAACCAACTTCGCCACCGATTTGCTCAACGGTTTTCCATAAACTTTCCACGCTCGCCGAAGTTATTGCGATGCGTTCATCTTTTAAAGTCATTTCGCCGGCCCAATCCGGATCACCTTGTGCCTTTTGCCAAGGCGCCGTTGGAGTTGTTGCATCAGACCAACGAGTTTCAACTGCATTATTTGTAGTTCTCGAAATTGCCAATTCAATTGCAGTGTCAATTGAAATCAAACCTTGTGGAGGATTTGGAATAATCTGGTCAATACTTTTTGCAGGATCAGCAATTACTTCGCTAATTAAAGATGCCACCAATGGTCTGGCCAACTTAGTAGGTACCGGTGTGACAAAACCAATCCAGAGACTAGATAACTTTGGCGTTAAAACTGGAACTTTGATGATGATTCGTTTACGCAATCCGGAAATTTTCGCAAATTTTTGCATCATCTGTGCATAAGAGAGAACTTCTGGTCCACCAATATCGAATATGCCACTAACTGGTTTTTCAAGTTTTGCCGCACCATTTAAGTACCAAAGCACATCTCTAATTGCAATTGGTTGGGTTTTATTCATTACCCATTTAGGCGTGGTCATGATTGGCAGACGATGCGTTAAATGTCGCAACATCTCAAATGAAGCCGAACCTGAACCGATGATAATTCCGGCGCGCAATTCCATTACTGGAACATTCGTGCTCGCTAACTCTCTGCCAGTGTTTGCCCTAGAAGCTAAATGTTGACTCTGCTTCTTATCATTTGCAATTCCACCTAAATAAACAATTTGTGAAACTTTTTGTTCAGCAGCTGCTTTCGCAAAATTTCTAGCCATTTGCGCTTCAATTTCATCAAATCTAGGTCCAGCATTTATGGAATGCAACAAATAAAAAACGGTGTGAATCCCCGCCATTGCATCAGATATCGCTTTGAAATCATTTGCATTTCCGATAGCGATTTCGACTTGGCTTGCCCAAGGATGAGCCATAGCTTTTTGTTGATCGCGTACTAAAACCCGAACTTGAAAATTATTTGCCAGTAAATTTGTAACTAATCTGCCACCGACATACCCCGATGCACCGGTTACCAGGATTTTGCGCGCCTCGTTCATAAGTAAAACACTAGACTTTATTCATTAACTCGCAACCAGATCGGGGAAAATTTCCAGTGAATCGGCCCAAAGTCGTAATTCTCGGTGGCGGTTTTGGCGGATTAACCGCGGCTCGCAATCTCAGCAAAATCGCCGATGTAACTGTGGTGGATCGACATAACTTTCAGACCTTCCTGCCATTGTTGTATCAGGTTTCTACCGCCGGTTTAGCTGCTGATCATGTGGCGTATCCAATTCGTGGCGCACTTAAAAAAACTGGTGCCAAATTTTGTATGGCTTCTCCAATTGCCATCGATCATCGAAACAAAGAGATTAAATTAGATAGCAGTGAGATTTTGAAATTTGATCATCTGGTTGTGGCGCTTGGTTCGGCCACTGCAGACTTTGGAATCCCCGGAGTAACTCAGTACACGCTCGGTATGAAATCGGTAAGTGAAGCGCTCAATATTCGGGCAGAAGTTATGCGTAGATTTGAAGATCTCTGTCGATTTCAAGATGACACAATGTTCAATATTTCAGTAGTAGGTGGAGGTCCAACCGGCGTTGAAATGGCTGGTGCACTCGCAGAATTACAACGGGGACCTTTGAAATCAGATGAACCAAATGCGGCGGCAAACATAAAAGTGCGAATAATCGAAGCCGGGCCAAGATTATTGCCACCATTTTCCGAGTCATTATCTGCTCGAACAAAACGTGATCTGGAAAAACTTGGCGTTGAAGTTCTGCTTAACGCAGCTGTTAAAAAAGTGGCACACCGAAAAATTGAACTAGCTAATGGTCAGGAAATTGATTCTGAAATAACTATATGGGCTGCCGGTGTTACCGGATCACCAGCAATCGCACAATTAAATTTGCCAACTGATCGGGGCAGAATAAAAGTTGATCCAACACTGCAAGTTTCAAATTATCCATACATCTGGGCGATTGGCGATAACGCCGGTGCAATGGATAAAGATGGCAAGTTTTTACCAATGGTCGCACCAGTCGCGATACAACAGGGAAAATTTTTGGCAAAACAATTACAGCGCATCGCAGCTGGCAAACCTTTGCAGAACTTCAAATATCTAGATAAAGGTTCAATGGCAACCATCGGACGAAACAAAGCAATTGTTGAAGTAAGAGGATTAAAGTTAACCGGAATTTTGGCTTGGTATGCATGGTTATGGTTGCACTTGTTTTATCTCTTAGGCGGCCGAAACAAGATTGGCACAATGGCCGATTGGACCTGGAACTATCTGACATTTGATCGTGGTAACCGACATATTATGGATATAACTTAATGTTCTTAAATCGACCGCGCCGAAAATTCATTTCGGTAGATGGTCACCAGCTTTGGTGCAGCGAATGGAACAACAATGGTGAGCCACTTGTTTTATTACACGGCGGTTTAAGTCATACCGAAAAATTTGAAAAACCAATATTGCCAGCAGTTGCCCGAAATTTTCATGTTTATGCATATGATCGCAGCGCACATGGCAGAACGAAAATTAGAAATAAGTTCTTTAATTTTGATGTACAAACCAAAGAATTAATTGCATATTTAGAAACAGTTGTTAAAGCGCCAGCACATTTAATTGGGTACAGCGATGGTGCAAATGTCGGTTTATTAGCATCCATAACACGGCCCGATTTGGTGAAATCGTTAATCGGAATCGGGATGAATTACACACACAAAGCTGGATTGAACTTTAAAACCTTTGATTTCTCAGTTAGCGAAGAAGAGGCAGCTAAGTTCTTCGCACTTTCTGGGCAAAACACGGCTACATTAAGAAAAATCAAAAAAAAGGCATTCGCGGTTTGGAAATCAGAACCAAAGTTGAAGTTATCTGACTTAAAGAAAATTGAAATACCGGTATTAGTTGTTGCCGCAGATGATGAACCATTCAATAGCAAGATGACTTTTGAGATGTATGAAGCGTTGCCAAATGGCAGATTAGCGATTATTCCAGGCAGTTCTCATGCGGTAGTGCACGAGAAAACAAAGTTACTTCGTTCAGTAATTAAAGATTTCTACCAGAATCAATCTTTCCCAATAACTAAATCACCTAACCGAAGGGCAAAAAGGCAACAGCAGATCGAATCTGCTGGCTCAACTATAAATTAAACTCTTAAAGCCGCCGGAGCGTTTTCTGGAACAAATGGATTATTCGGAACAACTCGTGGAATTCGTTGATAAGTTGAATTCTGTGCCGGTCTTGGATCTGATTCGCCTTTATTTGGCCAAAACGAGAATGCCCGCTCTGCTTGTGCGGTGATAGTTAGTGAAGGATTCACGCCTAAATTAGCGGTGACGCTTGAACCATCAACGATATGCAAATTCGGGTAATTCCAAACTCGATGATAAGGATCAATCACGCCAGATGATGCATCTGAACCAATTACACAACCACCAACAAAGTGTGCGGTAAAAGGTGCGTTTACTAAATCGCCAACATGCCCACCGGCAATGCCACCGCGATTTTGCGCAATCTTCCGAGCCACTTCGTTGGCCGCTGGAATGTATGTGGCATTTGGATTTTGAGAATCATTTTTACTGGAAATTCTCCAACCAAAAATTCCCCGCTTTGAAAATACCGTTATTGCCGAATCAACATTTTGCATGATTAACGCAATTACAGTGCGCTCGCTCCAGCGACGTACATCTAAAATTTTCATTACGTAGTTTGGTTTCAGAATTAGTTGTTTTAGCCATTGCCGCCGACGAGCGTTTATATTGAAACCGTCGGTCATTACCGTCTGCAGCAAACCCATCAAATTACTACCTTTGCCATATCGAACTGGTTCTACATGTGTGTGTTCATCTGGAAAAAATGATGAGGTAATCGCGGCGCCTTTGCTGTAATCGATTTTAGATTTCTTCATGATTGTGCCAGTCAAAGCTTCACTGTTAGTGCGCGAGAGTTTTCCTAAATGATCTGAGAGTTTTGGTAAAACTGATTTCGCTTTCATTTGGTGCAATAACTTTTGAGTGTTGTATGTTCCGGCCGCAACCACCACTTGCGCCGCTGAAAATTTACGCACTCCACCAAACCAAGCACCAGTTTTTCTCGCGGTGATTAACCAACCACCATTCGACATTTCTTCAATTCTGGTAACAGTAGTTTCCGGAAATACTTTTGCGCCAGCCTTTTCTGCTAATCCCAAATAATTTTTCGGTAATGTATTTTTTGCGTTGTGTCGGCAGCCGGTCATGCAGCCACCACATTGCAAACAGCCATTTCGTTCTGGGCCAACCCCGCCGAAAAATGGATCGCTAGATTTTTTGCCAGCGCCGTCGCCAAAATAAACTCCAAGTGGTGCGAGTTTGAATGTATGTCCAACTCCCATTTGATCTGCCACCTCTTTCATCGCTTCATCCGATGGCGACATATATGGATTTTTCGTCACACCTAACATTCGACTGGCTTGGTCATACCAAGGCGACAATTCATCATCCCAATCTGTGATGTGACGCCACTGTTTATCTTCAAAATAAGAGGTTGGTGGCTTATATAAAGTGTTTGCGTAAACCAATGAACCACCGCCGACACCGGCACCAGCCAGAACCAAGACATCCGGTAGCGCGTGAATTCGTTGAATTCCTTTTAATCCCAACTTTGGAAAAAATAGGAATTTACTGATTCGCCATGAAGTTTTCGGAAAATCTTTATCGGCAAATCTTTTGCCGGCTTCTAAAACCGCAACTTTATAATTTTTTTCTGTCAATCTAAGTGCTGCGACTGATCCGCCAAATCCAGAACCAACCACAACGACATCAAAGTCGTGATTGACTTTTTTCATTGAATTAACTTAGCAACCTTGCGAAATTTTCGTAAAGGGGTATTCCGATTATTAAATTGAATGGGAAAGTTAGTCCAATAGAACAGGTAATCGCCAAACTATTCTTAGCATTCGGCAGCGCAATAGCGACCGCTGCCGGAGCAGCAATATAAGAAGCACTGGCGCAAAGCACCGCCAAAGCGGTGGTACCACCGATTGATAGCCCTACAACTGTTCCACCAACGGCACCTAAGAAGCCAGCCAAAATTGGAAAGATAACTGCAAACAAAATCATGCCACTTCCAACTGCCCGAATTTGATGGAAATTTTTACCCGCCATGAATCCAATTTGTAATAAGAAAATTGAAAGAAAACCATTTAATAGATTTACGAAGAATGGCGAAACTTTGTCATAACCGGCATCAGATGTGATTGCGCCAATAATCAAACCGCCAACCAATAATAAAACTGTCTTTCCTAAAATTATCTCTTGAAAAGTTTCTCGCCAGTGCACATCAGACTTGCCACCAACCTTTATTGCCGATCTGGTCGCTAGGAAGATGCCAACGACTAATCCTGGAATTTCCATAATCGTTAATAGTGTCGGTGCAAATCCTTCAACTGCAATTTTGTTACTTTCTAAAATCAATAAGGCTGCTGAGAATGTGACAAGTGAGGTAGAACCATAATGCGCAGCAATAGAACCGCGATCAATATCTTGCAGATTTTTAATACTTTTAAGTAAATAAAAAGCGATAAATGGAATAAGTATTCCCAAAAGTAATGTCATCAAGCTGGGGCGAAGGATTTCCGAAAAGGTCACATGTTTCAGTGCGTGACCACCCTTTAATCCGATACCAAACAAAAGATAAATTGATAAAAATTGATAAATCGCATCGGGAATACTGACATCTGCAATAGTACGAGCTGCTAAGAAACCGAGAATAAAGACTAATACCGGTACTGAAGTCAGATTTGTGATTGCTATATCAATTGACTGAGGCATTGAAGTCACAGATTTAATCCTAACTAAAGTCGATTTTTACTCAACCGCAACATCAATATTTGAAACCACTAATCTAGTGACATGAAATATGAACGTATTCGAGACAATTGGCGCAAATTTCCGCACCCGATTCGTTGGTTGGTTACAGCAATCCTTGGAATAAGCCTGCTTGGTCTTGGCATAATTTTCTTAGTTCTACCCGGACCTGGTTTTCCATTAATAATTGCCGGCCTCGCAATTTTGGCGACCGAATTTACTTGGGCAGAAATCCTTTTAAATAAATCCAAACTACATCTAAATACTGTTGTAGAGAAAGCCAAACCAAAAATTAAGATCTTAGTTGCGTTAGCCATTGTCTTGGCACTTAGTGCCACCACAACTTTTTACCTTATTAAATATTGATTTTTTATTTGATTAATAATTTTTCTAGTTGAGCCCCCCGTCAGGATTGAACTGACGACCTTCCGCTTACAAGGCGGATGCTCTACCACTGAGCTAGGGAGGCGTTACTTGAGCAAGTGGGCAATTATCGCACGATTGAACTATTGATCTTTTAGGTCGTAGTAGTTTTTCTCCATGCGACTTGGGGTACTAGATGTAGGTTCAAACACTGTTCATCTTCAGGTGATGGATACTCATCCCGGTGCCAGACCAAATCCAACCTTTAACTTTAAGGAAGAGCTGAAACTTACTCAGTATCTAAATGAAAAAGATGAGATTTCAAATGAGGGAATTAATAAGTTAAGAACAACAGTCAAGCGAGCAATTGCTGCGGCAAACTCTATAAAGACTGATGAGCTTCTACCTTTCGCAACATCCGCGTTGCGCGAGGCTAAAAATGGTGCCGCGATAATTAAATCAATCAATAAAGATTTTCAAATCGATTTACAAGTTCTACCAGGTGAGGAAGAGGCAAAACTTACATTTCTAGCAGCACGACGTTGGTTTGGTTGGTCCTCTGGCAGATTGCTGATGGTTGATATCGGTGGCGGATCTTTAGAAATGGCGGTTGGCGTAGATGAGTCACCGGAAATTGCTATTTCTCTCCCGCTTGGCGCAGCCCGGGTGACCAAAGATTTTCTAAAGGGCGATCCCTTCACCGAAAAATCTATCAAGCAAATGCGAAATCACATTGAGTCTCAATTAGAAGAGGTACTACAAAAATTAGTTAATCACCAAGAGAAGGATCGGGCAATCGCAACTAGTAAAACATTACGTACGCTGGCTAGATTATGTGGTGATTGGGAGAGCGGAAATGGTAAAAATATAAAGATTGATTCGGTTCGAAAAGTTGCAACACGACTCTCTGAGATGACCTTGTCAGCTCGAAGTAAATTACCAGGTGTATCTGAAAATCGTGCCTCTCAAATAGTCGCAGGTGCTTTTGTTGCCGAAAGCGTTATGCGCAATCTAGATATTAATGAGTTGGAAATTTGTCCCTGGGCTTTACGTGAGGGAATCGTTTTGAAGTGGCTGGATTGGATGGAGGTTTAAGACTCGGGCACCAATAACTTATCAATCTGTAGAACAGTTTTCTTAGCATGATGAATTACCCAGGCATCGCCTGGTTGAAGTTTATCTATTTTAAATTCTAACTCTAATTTTCTACTTAATTTCTCTACAATCCTAGGAATAATCGGATTATGACTACATACGAGTATTGAGTCATTTTCCTTAATTAGATCTTTCACATAATCCACTGCCTTGTCTTTATCCTTATGAAATTCATCTTCACTCAGTTTTTTACTTGTTTTTACCTCATATTTTTTGGATTTAGCAAATGGGTAGACAGTGTCAAAACATCTCACCGCATCAGAGGTATGAATTTGCGAAATATTAAAAGCTTGTAAAGTGGAAATCAATCGTTGGGCTTGATTCCTGCCCAGATCTGATAATGGTCGATCGGAATCATCTTGTCGCCATTCATCACGATCAACTGCTTTGGTGTGTCTGAGTAAAACAAGTGGCGAAGAATCAAAGGGTGATTCAAGGAATTTTGCCACGATTTGTTGATCAGTTTCATGGGATAACAACTCATTCGCGGCCGGTAATTCCAGCCATTTCATTTGATCCACTTCTTTATTTGGACGAAACGGATTCTCATCCCCAACATATCTAGCTGCCCAATAATCAACTTGCTTCTCTCCCTCTGGAGAAAAATAATTGACAGTATCAAGAAATGGTCCAAATTGAGTATCCAAATTAGTCTCTTCAAGTACTTCTCGGTATGCCGTAGAAATACTGGCCTCTCCAAGTTCGAGCTTGCCTTTTGGTAGCGACCAATCGTCATACTTCGGGCGATGGATTAGCACAATCTCCGCAACTCCATTTGTGCGTTTACGCCAAACAACTGCGCCAGCTGCTTTAATTATTTCGCGATTAGATTTTTTCGTCATTTAACCCGATAAATTTCTATCGTTTCTGATTGCAAATCACGTAATGGTTGTGCAGAAGGTAACTTTGAAACTCTCTGCCACTTACCATCTGAATTCATCTTCCAGCATGAAACATCATCAGATAAATACCGCTTTAAAAGCTCAGCTAAAAAAATTTTGTGAGATGGTTGATTGATTTGTACCAAACTTTCTACTCGGCGGTTCAAATTTCGGTCCATCAAATCTGCACTGCCAATAAAGAACTCTTCATCACCACCGTTATGAAAATTGAAGATCCGAGAATGTTCTAGAAATCTTCCTAATATAGATCTGACTGTTATATTCTCAGATAAATTTGGTACTTGTGCTCTGATGGCGCAAATCCCGCGAACAATTAAATCAATTTTTACACCTGCTTTCGAGGCTCGATAAAGCGCCTCGACAAACTCTTCATCTAAAATCGCATTTAACTTCATTTGAATTTTGGCAGGCTGGCCGGAATTGGCAAATAAAATCTCGCGATCAATTTTTTCAAGTAATTTACTTCTTATGCCACCAGGTGCGACCAATAAACGGCGAAACTCAGATTGCGGGGCGAAGCCTGAAAGTTGATTGAATAATCTATTTAAATCTTCACCTAAAACGTTATCAGCACTGAATAAACCGATATCTTCATAGGATCTAGCGGTTTTCGGATTGTAATTTCCGGTACCTACATGTGAATAGCGACGTATTCCGCTGGGCTCTTCCCTTACGACCAATGAAAGTTTTGCATGTGTCTTAAATCCAACTAGACCATAGACCACATGTACGCCAGCCTCTTCAAGTTTTCTTGCCCAACGTACATTTGCTAGCTCATCAAAACGAGCACGGATTTCTATTACGGCAAGAACTTGTTTGCCATTTTCGGCCGCCTCAATCAGAGCATTCACAATTGGCGAATCTCCAGATGTTCGATAAAGCGTTTGCTTTATAGCTAATACTTGTGGATCGGTCGCTGCAAACTCTAAGAACTTTACAACTGAGGCACTAAAAGATTCGTAAGGGTGGTGTAGCAAAATCTCCCGACGTTTTATAGCGGAGAAGAAATCATCTGGCGATCCCTCTTCAAGATCACGAAAATCTTTTGGTACCTGACTTCGAAAGGGTGGAAATTTCAGCTCGGCTCTATCCAAATCAGCAATTAAATTTAGCCCAGTTAAATCCAGTGGTTCAGGGTAACGAGTAATTTCTTCATCTGAAATCTCTAGTTCCATTTTTAACCTAGATAGTAAATTTGGTTTGATATCCACATCCACTTCAAGTCGAACTGGGGGTCCAAATTTTCGACGGAGTAATTCTTGCTCCATCGATTCCAATAAGTTTTCTGACTCCTCCTCTTCTAATTCCAGAT
The DNA here is from genome assembly GCA_937864205.1 of uncultured Actinomycetes bacterium. Lineage (GTDB taxonomy): Bacteria > Actinomycetota > Actinomycetes > Nanopelagicales > Nanopelagicaceae > CALMJB01. Next base: position 17,512 of record CALMJB010000081.1, read on the forward strand.
CAGCGTTTCGAGTCAAGCGGAAGGTGTAATGATCTTCTATTTCCATTCCCGGAAAAAGTTCATGCAAATTAGCAATAATCAATTTCTCAATCGCAATAAATCTTGTAGAGACACTGCTTTTCGTTTCAATAAACCTTGGCAATGATGCGGGAACTTTTACTCGAGCAAATAACTCCTCTGAACTATTAGGCTTTCGCACCACCACAGCTAAGTTCAAAGACAATCCAGATATATACGGGAATGGATGAGCTGGATCAACTGCCAGTGGTGTCAAAACTGGAAATATACGTTCATGAAATAATTTTTTAACATATTCAATTTCATCGTGTGACAAATCATTCCAAGATACAAACACGATTCCCTTCTCTTCTAATTTTGGAATCAAATCTTCGTTGAAGAGTCGGGTCTGACGATCAATCAATTTTTGAGTTAAATTGGAAATTTGATTCATTAATTCTGCCGGCGTTAACCCAGCCGAATTTCTTTTGCTGATGCCAGATTGCAATTTTCGTTTCAGAGTTGCAACTCTGATCATAAAAAAATCATCTAAGTTACTTGAGAAAATAGCTAAATAGCGGCACCGCTCGAGCAAAGGCAAACTGTTATCTTCTGCTAATTGCAACACTCGCTCATTAAAAGCTAGCCAACTAATTTCTCGATCAATCAGGTGCTCTCGTGGATTAGCCTCGATTAGCGGCAAATTAGGAAGGGTCGGCAGGGAAGACATAATGAAAATATCTTCCTACAGGAAGGTTAACAATGAGTAATCCTGGAATTAACAGGCTTATTTCGTTTGTAAATAACTAAGCGATAGGCCATTTAATCGGCTTTTCATGCTTAGGTTTTCTGCCATCTCCGGAGGATTTACCTCTGATTCTGCGCCAAATCCAAGGCAGTGCAAATGTTGAAAACCAAATCAAATTTTCAAGATATCTAAAAGCTATTGATTTTGGTTTTGCAGGTGGCAGTGGAATTTTCCAATCGGGATTAAAGTTTTTACCCAACCCTTCTAATACCGCTTGCGCCAATCTTCGATGACCTTCGGGATTCATATGTAATCTATCGAATGCTAAAAATCTTCGGTCTGCTAAGAATTCAAACCCTTTAGATTCATAAAGTTTTACATTGTATTTAGCGGCAACTTTGCGAATATTTTCATTGAATTGTCCAAATCGGGCATGCCACAGTTCTGCCGTTCTACCTTTTGCATCAACTTTGTCTACGACGGTAAAAATAATCACAGTTGCGCCAGTTTCCACCAACTCTTTCACACCTTTTTCATATTGGGGCAGAGAGTTTTCCGGTTTGTAATTTGGACGCAAAACATCATTAGCGCCGGCGTGAAATGAAATTAAAGTATCGGCTCCGGTTACATATTTTTTAGCAATTGGGATCTGATCTTCAACCACTTGATGCAACAACTTTCCACGAATTGCCAAGTTACAATAAGTAAATTCCGGATTTTCTTTTGCTAATTCATCGGCTACCCGATCAGCCCAACCCCGATAATTTCCAGAAATGACTTCATCGGTCATGCCCTCTGTCATGGAATCACCGAGCGCTATAAATCTTGTAAAACGCATTTTTCTATAACTACCTATTTTCAGAGATTTGGTGCAAAGCAATTGCGGTGGCAACGCTTGCGTTCAAAGATTCTACTTCGTTTGTGATTTGAATTGAAAGAATTTGATCACAACGTTCTCGAACCAATCTTGATAAACCTTTTCCTTCACTGCCTACAATCAAAAAAAGCGATTGATCAAATAATTTGAAGTTTTTAAAGTTCGCATCCCCATCGCCAGCTAACCCGATTACAAAGAAATCATTCTCCTTTGCCAGCCCCATGGTGTTAACCAAGTTTGTAACTTGTGCAATTGGAATTCGCGCTGCCGCCCCCGCTGATGCTTTCCAAACTGATCCACCGATTCCGGCATTTCGTCGTTCTGGGATGACGACACCGGTTGCGCCAAATGCTGCGGCCGAACGAACTATTGCGCCAAGATTTTGTGGATCGGTGATTCCATCAATCGCAACGATAAGTGCCGGCTTTTTAGCTGATTTAAATAAGCGATCGATATGCGTGTAATTAAATTGTTTGGTTTTTAAAACTATTCCTTGATGATTTCGACTACCAGCCACATCATCTAAACCGCGGCGGGGAAATTCCTTAACTGGGATATTTTGAGATTTTGCCAGATTGATAGCGGTTTTAATCTTTTCATCTACCTGTCCCTCTTTTTGAATCAGTAACTCTTTCGCCGGAATCTTTGCGTTGAGTGCTTCAATAACCGCGTTCTTTCCCATCACCGCGTCATCATTAGATTTATCAAAATCTCTCATTAAAGACTCCATCGCGGACCATTAGGCGTATCTTCTATTGTGATTCCCATCTTCAAGATCTCGTCTCGAATTCGATCTGCCGCTGCAAAATCTTTTCGTGCCCGAGCATCAGCTCGTTGTTGCAGGGCTAACGCAACTAACTTATTTGCCTGTTCTTTGATTTGATCAGAATCAGCAGATACGGAATTTTCATAATCGGCCGGGTCACAACCCAGAATTGAAAGTGCACCCCGAATCTTGCTGGCGGATTCTAAAATTATTTTTGAATCAGTCGCTGAATTACCTTGGCGCATCCACTCTGAAATTTGGGCAAGCACTTGGGGTACCGCTAAATCTTCATCCATAAGTTGAGTTAGCTCTGGGGAAATTTGTTTTTCTACAGTCAACCCTTCACGTTCGACTCGTTTTAAAAATGCTTCAATGCGCGCAAATGCGGTGGCAGATTCCTTTAGCGCAGATGGAGAATATTCCAGCATCGATCGATAGTGAGCACTACCTAAGTACCAACGTAATTCGATTGGGCGAACTTCTTTGAGAATTTCTTTAACTAATAATGAATTACCAAGAGATTTGCTCATTTTTTCACCGGCGGTTGTTACCCAAGCGTTATGCATCCAGTAATTAGCAAATTTGTATCCAGCAGAAGTGGATTGGGCAATCTCATTTTCATGGTGCGGAAAAATTAAATCGATTCCACCTCCGTGAATATCAAAATTCTCACCTAAGTAAGCATTCGCCATCGCCGAACATTCCAAATGCCAACCCGGACGACCATTACCCCACGGGGTTGGCCACGACGGTTCATTAGTTTTAGCCGCTTTCCAAAGTGCAAAATCTTTCGGATCTTTTTTTGATTTCAAATCTGAATCATCGCTTGGTAAAAGATCGGCAAGTTTTTGATTGGAAAGCTTTAAATAATCTTTCACTTTAGCCACTTCTAAATAAACATCACCATTTCCGGGTGCATAAGCAAATTTCTTTTCAACTAAACGCTGCATTAATTCAATCATTTGAGTGATATGACCAGTCGCGCGTGGCTCATAGGTTGGTGCTAAAACATTTAATGCTTTGTATGCGTCGGCAAATTCACGTTCATAATTAATAGCTACCTGCCACCAAGGAATTTTTTCATGCACCGCTTTGTGCAGAATTTTGTCGTCAATATCGGTGACATTCCGAATGAAAACAACTGTAAAGCCTTTGGCGATCAGCCATCTTCTTAATATGTCGAAATTGACACCACTGCGAATATGTCCGATATGTGGCGATGCCTGCACGGTCGCACCGCAAACATAAATTCCAACTTGGTTCTTATTAATTGGCTTAAAATCTCGTAAGCCTTTGGTTTGGCTGTCGTAGATTTTCAAACTCATACTTAGACCTTACTAACTAATGCGGAAGCGATTGCGGAAATACCTTTACCCTCGCCGGTAAAACCCAATCCATCGGTAGATGTGGCAGAAACTGATACCACTGCACCATTTAAATGTTTAGAAATTGTTTCGATTGCTTCTTTGCGGCGGGCGGCAATTTTTGGCTTATTTGCAATTATCTGTACCGAAACATTTTCAATCTTCAAATTGGCGGTAGTTAACTTTGCCAAGCACTCTTTCAATAATCTTTCTCCGGAAGCATCGGCATACTTTGGATCATTGACTCCAAAATTAGAGCCTAAATCTCCAAGATTTGCAGCAGATAACAGCGCATCACAGATTGCATGAATTGCAACATCACCATCTGAATGCCCGTCTACGCCAATTTCATTTTCCCAAAGTAACCCAGCTAGCCAAAGCTTTCGATCTTTGTTCTTTGAAAATGCATGAGTATCTGTGCCGATTCCAACTTGCAAGGCAGAAATATCATTTGGATAAAGCAAGCGCAGTGCAGTTTGTAAATCTTGCGGATTAGTAATTTTCAAGGCTCGATTTTCACCGGGGATGGTTTTAACTTTTTCGCCCAGTTTTTCCACCAACGCCGCATCATCAGTGGCATCTAGATTGGTTGAGTGAGCTTTTTTCAGCAACTCAAACTTAAATCCCTGCGGAGTTTGCACGCTTTTTAACGTTGTCCGATCTAAGGTACTTTGAACAAAACCTGCGTTATCAATGGCTTTGATTGTGTCGACGACTTCTATTACCGGAATAACCGCCGATTCAGAATCAAGTTCTTTTATAACGCGCTTAGCCAATTCGGTGGATGCAATTGCCCGAGCTGCATCATGAACTAAAACATTTTCATATTCCGTTGGAATTTGTTGCAATGCAATTCGAACACTGTCACTACGCAAAATTCCGCCGGTAATTACTTTTGCCTTATCAAGTAATAATTCTTGAAATTTTTCTTCATAACCAGCAGGTGCCGTAACGATTATTAAGTCTGTAACTGGCAAAAGCGCATCGACTGCATGTTCGACTAAAGTTTTATCAACTAATTTAATTAAGGCTTTTGGATAATTTGCGCCGAACCGATGTCCGGCTCCGGCAGCGGCGACGATTGCCGCTGTCAGTTTGCTCATGATTAGCTATTCAATTAAGAGGCAAGAACCTCGTCTAGCATCGTGGCAGCTTTATCTTCATCGGTGCGCTCAGCAAGTGCTAACTCGGAAACCAAAATTTGTTTTGCTTTTGCCAACATGCGTTTTTCACCAGCAGAGAGACCACGATCTAGATCACGACGATATAAGTCACGAACGACTTCAGCGACTTTGATTACATCGCCGGAGGCAAGTTTTTCGACATTTGCTTTGTAACGACGAGACCAATTAGTTGGCTCTTCTGTATATGGCTGACGTAAAACATTAAATACTTTGTCTAGACCATCACTATCTACAACATCGCGGACTCCGACAAGATCAACATTTTCGGCTGGGACTCTTACAGTGAGGTCTCCTTGGGCCACCTTTAAAACTAAATATGTTTTTTCTTCACCTTTAATGATTCTTTTTTCAATTGCTTGGATCTGTGCTGCTCCGTGATGCGGGTAAACGACAGTTTCGCCAACTTTGAATGTCATTGAGGAATGGCCTTTCATTAAGAGGGAAAATTATACCAGTGTTCTGCGACCTAATTCACCTTCATTATTGCTGAACTATTCGGGAAAAAATCCAGCAAAATTTCAATTGAATTTCTAAAAAAGATAACCTTGCCCAATGATTTTTTCCAGCAAATCCATGAGAAAAAAAATTGCATCAATTTCTATACTTTTTTTGACATCTGGATTTTTATCTGGTTGTGCTGCCGGTAAAAATGCACCGACTAGATTGATCAAACAAGTAACTGATGGCGTCGAAGGCGAAAGTGGCGAAATCAAATTACGCAATATTTTGATTGTCGCTCGTGATACTTCAACCGCAGTATTAGTTGGCACGATTGTTAATCAAGCAGATTCTGTAGATTCATTAACCGCCATCACCGTTGGCGACGATTCCGCACGGGTGCAAAGAGTGGATTATTTATTGGCAAAGAACACACCAATTACCTTTGAAGGACCGATTGCAAATGCCCGTTTAGTGATGTCACCATTTCCCGTAACAGCCGGACAACATATAAAAGTTAAGTTTGGTTTTGTGAATGCCGCTCCAGTTGAATTAACGGCATTGATCGTTACTGGTGATGGAATCTACGCTGAAGCAGGAATTACGCCGCTTGCAGTAAATCTAAATCGGGCACCTTAACTAATCTTCAAATTTATAACCTAAACCCCTAACAGTTTGTATGTAAGTTGGATTTGCTGGATCAGATTCTAATTTTGCACGTAATCTTTTAATATGAACATCTAAAGTCTTGGTGTCTCCAAAGTAGTCACTTCCCCAAACTCGATCAATTAGTTGTGCGCGGGTTAAAACCCGACCATTATTTCTCACCAAAAATTCCAATAATTCAAACTCTTTTAACGGTAAGGCAATACTTTCACCATTGATTGAAACCTGATGCCGCTCGACATCTATTCGCACTGGTCCAGCGGTCAAAGTGCCATTAGTTGCAGTTGGGGTATCGAAATTTCTCCGCAACACAGCTTTAATTCGTGCGACTAATTCCGCTTTAGAATAAGGCTTTGTTACGTAATCATCGGCACCTAATTCAAGTCCTACGACTTTATCCACTTCGGTGTCTTTAGCTGTCAAAATTATTATTGGCACGGCTGATTTCGCTCTTAATTGTTTACAAACTTCTGTTCCAGAAATTCCAGGTAACATCAAATCCAGTAAAACTAAATCGGCACCATTCTTTTCATAAGCCGATATTGCACCATCTCCAGTATCTGCTACATAAACTTCGTAACCTTCTTTTGTAAGTAAATAAGAGAGTGCATCTGAAAAAGATGCTTCATCTTCAACCACCAATATTTTTGTCAATTTTTATTCCCCTTGCTTTTTAGATTCAAGATTTTTCATTTGCAACATCTGCTGAGGCAGATTCAAAATTTGGCGCTAATGGAAACCTAATTGTGAAAGTGCTGCCAGCACCTTCAACACTCCAGACCGATAGATCGCCACCATGATTGTTGACTATATGTTTCACTATCGAGAGTCCTAATCCGGTACCACCTGTCAATCGAGAACGAGCCGGATCAACCCGGTAAAAACGTTCAAAAATTCTCTCTAGATCTTTTTGTGGAATTCCAATTCCTTGATCTGAAACCGACAATTCCAATAATCCGTCGCTGATTTTTAATGTAATTGCTACCCTAGTTGAATCTGGACTGTAATTAATAGCATTTTCGATCAAGTTATTTACCGCCAATGTTATTTGTTTAGAATCGCCAATAATCATTGGACTCTTTATCGAATCAAAAACCATATTAATTCTTCTTGAATCAGCTTTTGGCCTAGATTGTTCAATAGCCTCTAATACGCATGTTGAAACATCAATCTCTTGACCATTCTTTAGTGGATCTTCATCCTGGAGTCTTGATAAGTCGATAATTTCTTGAACCAGATCAGTCAATCTCCGAGCTTCTTTCTGCATCTTGCTAGCAAAGTTGGTAATTGCAACTGGATCATCACTTGCGTCCAAAACCGCTTCACTCAGGATTGATAAAGCTCCAATCGGTGTCTTAAGTTCATGCGAAATATTCGCCACAAAATCCCGACGAATTGCATCTAATCTACGAATTTCACTGTCGTCAAAGATCAAAATAGCGATTAATCCATCATCGCTAATTCGTAAAACGGTAACTAATAACTCGTGAGTGCCAGCACCAATGGGGCCACGCGGTAATTCAATCGTAGCTTCTTGTTTGTTTCCAGATCTTCTTACTGCGCGAACTAAATTCATTAATTCATTATTTTGTAAACGTTGATCTCGAGTTAGATTGAAAGTTGATATACCTGGTGAAGCAAAAATTATGGAATCACTCCTTGGTGCAATCACAATTGATTCGGCGTCTATAGCGTTTAGTAAAGCTACAAGTTGATTAGAAATCTGCAACGCTGGAGTTTCAGAATTATCAGATACTTCCCAATTAGGATCATGACGGTTTTGCCAACGCCACCTCATAGCCTTATCGTAGAAGGGCTTTAGGTCCTGGCCTATCGCAACGATACTTTTTAAGACTTGTAACTGTTTCTTAACCTGCCATTTGTTATTTGTTTACAAATACCGGCTCGATCAAACCGTAATAATCCCAAGAAGGGACTACCTTTAGACCATGCGCGATCAATTTCATGATGATTTAGAGGAGATAGGTCAAACCCTCGTACAGCTCGCTAAGTTAGTAAAGCTGGCGATGAGTCAAGCCAGCACTGCACTGTTAACCGCTGATCTTGCCGTTGCTGAGAAAGTAATAAAAGAAGATGATGTTATCGACAACATCCAACACGAACTGGATGCAAAAACTATTGGACTAATGGCTAGACAACAACCTGTTGCATCAGATTTGCGAACTCTCGTCACTTCCCTTCGAATGAGCGCCGACCTAGAAAGAATGGGTGACCTTGCAAATCACATCGCTAAACAAGCACGGATGCGTTACCCAAATTCAGCAGTCCCGCCGGAACTATCTTTAACAATTCAAGAAATGGGAAATGTTTGCGGGCAGATTGTCGATAAGGTCACATTAATTTTGCAAAATAGAGATGCTCAGAAAGCTCTAGAGATTGAAAAAGATGACGACGCCATGGATATTTTGCATCGCAAGATAATTTCTACTTTGCTTGACCCAAAATGGCCACATGGAGTCGAAACCGCTATCGATATGACACTGCTAGGCAGGTACTACGAAAGGTATGCCGACCATGCCGTTTCAATAGCACGTCGAGTGTACTTCCTTGTAACTGGAGAGTTCGCAACTCAAAAGTCTTAACAAACTTTACTTCTTGCCCTGATTCGCAACAGCAGCAATTGATTTTTCAGCTGCAACCGGATCAAGATATCTGCCACCTTTTTTAATTGGTTCAAAATCATTATCAAACTCGTACAAAAGCGGGATACCGGTTGGGATATTAACTTCAGCAATATCCTCATCCGAGATGCAATCGATATGTTTAACAATTGCGCGTATTGAATTTCCATGCGCAGCCACCAATACTAATTTGCCAGCATTTAAATCATTTGTGATCTCACTATTTAAATATGGCAATAAACGTGTCACTACATCCTTTAGGCATTCAGTGCGTGGTAAATCTTTTCCCAAGTCAACGTAACGAGGATCGTTTGCCTGTGAATACTTATCTCCATCTTCAATTGCTGGTGGCGGAACATCGAAGGATCTACGCCAAATTTTAAATTGTGCTTCGCCATACTGCGTAAGAGTTTGCGCTTTATCTTTTCCTTGTAATGCCCCATAGTGACGTTCATTTAATCGCCAACTTCTTTTCACCGGAATCCATTGCCGATCACAGTTATCTAGTGCTATTTGTGCAGTTGTAATAGCGCGCTTTAACAATGAAGTGTGAAGAACATCAGGCAATAGATTCTCTGATTTCAGTAATTCACCAGCGCGTTTTGCTTCTTGAATTCCTTTTTCAGAAAGTGCTACATCAACCCATCCAGTAAAAAGATTCTTTGAATTCCATTCACTCTCGCCATGTCTTAACAGAATCAACCTTCTAGTTGATTTTGAATTTTTATTCATGTTGGAATTCATGTTCTAAACCTAATCAATCAAATGCTTGAAGGCTTGCAAATTAGCCAGTGATTCACCGCGCGAGACTCGCCAAGCCCATTCTCGGCGAATCGCGGAAGAAAACCCAAGTTCAAGCAGCGGATTAAAAGATGTATCTGAGTATTGCAAAACTGCACCTAATATTCGATCAATTTCTTGCTCGGATAACGCAACCAGTGGCAACCTTCCAACCAAGTAGATATCGCCTAATTCATTGATGGCAAATGCAACCGAGTACATCTGAGCATTTTTACGCAATAACCAATCATGTACCGCAGCGGTATTTTCATCGGGGCGACGAATCACGAAAGCGTTAATGCTTAGTGAGTGATCGCCAATAACTAAAGCGCAGTGAGTTTGTAATTTGGTCTCACCGGGAAGGGTGACCATAAAAGTATTTTCATTTGGTTGTTCAAAATCCAACGCATGCGATTCTAGAAAATCTTCGATTATCGCGGTTGGTTCAGGCATCAAAATTAATTAATTGCTCTTAAATTTTTTGCTTCAGATTGCGAAATCGCCCAGTCATATACATCTAAAGTTTTTCGGGCGGTGTGTTCCCATCCAAAGTGCGATGCATGTTTGATAGCACCAACTGATAGCAACAATCTGCGTTGTGGTTCCAGCAATAATCTAGAGATAACCGAACTCCAAGCTCTTGGGTCATGGCCATCAACTAACGAGCCAGATATTCCATCTGAAACTGCGGTGCGTAATCCACCAACTGCGGTGGCAACTACTGGAGTTCCACATGCTTGTGCTTCAAGTGCTACCAAACCAAATGATTCGCTATGGCTTGGTACGCAAACTAAATCTGATGCACGATACCAATCAGGTAGATCTACTCTTTTGCATGGTGCAACAAAATGAACCACATCATCAATTTTTAGGAACTGCGCTAAATTTTTCAGTCGCTCTGGCTCGCCTTGTCCATTTCCAGATGGTCCACCCATAACTATTACTGCAAGTTTTGCGCGAAGCATTGGTGAATGTTGCAACATTTCGGCGGTTGCCCGGATCAAAGTTTCTGGTCCTTTATGTGGCTGAATTCGCCCAACAAAGCTAATTACTAATGCGTCCTCGGCAATATTTAATTTTTTACGCGCAGAATTTTTTCCGCCTCCGGGTGAAAACATTTGTAAATCTACGCCGGGACTAACTACAAACACATTGTCTGGGCAAGCGTCATAAAGAGAAACCAAAGCTGCCGCTTCAGCATCAGTATTAGCAATTAATCCAGTCGCGGCTTTCACAACTTGTGCTTCACCAATTGCTCTAGTTTGTGGTTCAGGTTTTTCTCCGTCGGCCAGTGCTTGATTTTTAACCTTTGCCATGGTGTGCATTGTGTGTATTAAAGGAATTTTGGTGCGTTCAGAAATCATCCAACCAAGTTGTCCGCTGATCCAATAATGGGAGTGCAACACTTGATAATAATCTGCGGAAAATTTGGCGGCATGATGCATAAAACTTGAAGTCAGAGCACAAATTTGCGATGGCAAATCTTCTTTCGAAATTCCTTCATACGGACCGGCTTCAAGATTGAAAACATTTACACCCGGTGCAATTTCAACTGAGTCTGCAGAATTAGAACTGGTCTTTCGGGTAAAGATATCAACTGCGACATTAGCTTGTGCCATCTTTTTGGCAGTTTCAGTTACATAAACATTCATTCCGCCAGCATCGCCGATTCCAGCCTGATCTAGCGGAGATGTGTGCACCATCAAAGTTGCAATTCGCGCAGGTTGCGAAGAGTTTGATTTCACCGCCATAGTTTATCGGCTTATTTAATGTACAAAATACTTAAATTGTTGCGACTACTTGTCCGACAACTTGATCGCCACCGGTTATTTTCACAGTTTCATCTGGCATCGGCACATTCCATCTTTGAAAAATCTCTTGAATTATTGGAGCAACCGGACGCCAAGAACCATCGATAATTTTCATCGCAATTGTTCGACCATCACTTAGCGCACAAACTTCAACACCCTCAGCGCCCTCTTTCATAAATAATCCGGGTACCGCTTTCATCATTCGCGTTGTTAATCGATTTTCACCAGCCACTAATTCTGGATATTTCTGACATGCCGCAACGATTTGCTGATGAATAGGATCTGAAGATCTAACTAATTTATTTATTGCTTTTGCTAATCCAGTAATTGAGAATCCAAATAATGGTGCACCACAGCCATCAATCGACGTTATTGCAATTTGCTCGCCAGACATTTCTTCAATTTCGGCTTTGATGGCAATTTGTAGGGGATGATCCTGATTTAAATAAGTATGTTTATCCCAGCCTCTTGCTATGCAGGTGGCCAACATTCCAGAATGCTTCCCACTGCAGTTATGCGTAATTCGCTCGGCAGGTTTTGTTCCCCAATTAATTCGCTCGATTTCGCCAAGTGGCCGATCTTTAGCATTCTGTAAATCTGATTCTGAAAGTCCGTGCTCACTCAGAATAGATCTAGCAACTTCGATATGTGCGGATGAACCAGAATGACTTGCGCAAATAAGTGCTAATTGTTTTTGATTTACTTGTAATCCATTTCTTAACATCGCCGCGGCTTGTAATGATTTCAGCGCTGAACGAGCAAAAATAATTGCTTTCGCATCACCTTTTTTGATTAAGACTTGGCCATCTTTATCAAGCGCGACCAAATGACCAAAATGAATTGATTCGGTGAAACCTGAACGAGTAACAATTGCAAGTTGCTCGCAACCAGAATTATTAATTTGCTGCCTGTCTTTCTAATGATGACCACAGATGTGCTTGCAAGGTTTGTCCTTCGGCAGCCATGTCATATGAGGTAAAGAGTTGACCATCTACTAATCCATAAAGTCTGGAACCGGCGGTTACGATCTTTGCAGATGGCGCGGAATAACCTTGATCCATTTCGAGCTGGATCTTGGCACCGTTTGCTACGCCTAACCATCCTTCGACGATTCCGGTGCTGTGAGCAAGTAATACTTCAATTACATTTTTGTCGCGAATTCTCCAGAAACCAACTTCAGATGCGCCTTGTCCAATCACTTCATCATCGGAATTGATTATCCAAGAGCGGGAAAAGTAATTTAAAAAATTTCGGCCATCGTGATTAAAGACCACTTCATGTGAAAATAAAAATGGTGTGGTGGTTGGGTACTCGCCCCTACCTTTACCGCGCCATGTGCCTAGCAACCAAGCCAGCGGCATTAAATCCGGATGTAGATCCTGCGGAATCGTAAAAGCCATTACTTATTTCGCCATTCTTTCCAGAAAACTTTTGCACCAAAATAAATTAAAGCAATAGAAAGTGAAAACGATATCAAAATTAGCAGAATTGAAGTCAGGGTCTCCATTATTTATCTAGTTTACTTATCAATAGTGGCGGTAATGTCTTTAATGTTCAAAGTCGCATCATCTGGTGTATTTCGCTTGACGACCGCTAATGCAATTGGTCCTAATTCATAATGTCGCACCACCGTACCGATAAAACCAACCTCTTTTCCATCTAATTCAATTGGATCGGCAGATTTAGGAAGTTCAACCATAGAGCCATCTAAATGAAGTAAAACTAATTTTCGCGGCGGCTGACCAAGATTAAATACTTTGGCAACGGTTTCCTGTCCGCGATAACAACCTTTATTCATGTGCACAGCTCGATTTAAAAATCCAAGTTCATTGGGAATCGATTTGTAATCAGTTTCAAATAAAATCCGAGCGCGATGTGCTGCCACTCGTTCTGCTTCTAATGCCCAGATTCCAACTTGGTGTGCGGAACTATTCAATTTTGTAGTCACTTCTGCCAAATCTGCTCTTTTAATGACCGAAAACGGCCCGCCAATTTCATCGGTGATTCCAACATTTTTAATTACTGCGTATTCAGCGCTTTGATCGGTAACTTCAACCCGCATCATAAATTTCATCTTTTCTAAGTAATTAAGCAATGAATTTTTTTGCTGGGAATCAAGGTGCAACCAAGTGCATTCGCCATCGTCGACTAAGAAAAATTGCTGTTCTACGTGGCCATTAGGATCAAGAATTAGAGCTTCTTTCCAAATATTTACAGTTAACTTTTCTAGGTGTTGAGTGGTTAATGCATGCAGCCACGTCAGCCGATCGATTCCGCAGATTGAAATTACCGCGCGATGTGACAAATCTGCCCATGCTTTTCCTTGCGCTAGATATCTTTGTTCTTGATTTGGTTCTCCAAAGTGCCAGATTGCGCCAGAATCTGGACCATTTTCAACTAAGACTTTTGACATTGAATTAAATTTATTGTTTTGCGCACTTGCTGCAATCACCATATATCGCAAAGTGAGTTACATCAGTTTTAAAGCCAAACTCATCAGACAACGAGTTAACAAAGTTGGTTGCCATTTCAATTGGTGCATCGCCGACCGAACCACATTTGCCGCAAACTAAATGCAGATGGTTTAACTCTTCGCTGGCGTGATAAGTAGAACCAGAGTGTCCTAAATGTGTATGAGCTACTAGCCCAACATTCTCAAGCGTTTCAAGATTTCGATAAACCGTTGAAAGATTTATATTCGGATTCTCTTTATGAACATGAGCGAGAACTTCTTCGGGAGTGGCATGTCCAAGTGATCTGACTGCCTGCAAAACTAACTCTCTTTGCGAAGTAAGCCTTAAACCTTTTTGCCTTAATTCATTTTGTTTATCAACTAAATCTGCCACTTGCCAAGTCTAACGGCGGTTTTTTATCGCCTCTCTCACTTTAACCAGTGTCAAATACATCTCGCAACCAAGACAAATCTTGAAAATCGCATTC
>CALMJB010000082.1 GCA_937864205.1 uncultured Actinomycetes bacterium
TTGCAGATGGCGGCGGTATTGCAGTATTTCTCAAGTTTGCCAGTAGTAAAAGTAGGGCGTATGGCAGGACAGTTTGCCAAGCCAAGATCAAATGATTTTGAAGTTCGAAATGGCGTTAAGTTGCCGGCTTACCGCGGTGATGCCGTAAATGATTTAGATTTCACAGAACTTGCGCGCACACCAAATCCAGCAAGATTAGTTCAGGTTTATCACACCTCTGCGGCAACTTTGAATTTAGCTCGTGCTTTCACACAAGGCGGTTTTGCCGATCTGCGCCGAGTACATGAATGGAATAAAGGTTTTGCATCCGATGCCAGATTTAGTGAGCGTTATGAAAAAATGGCAGATGAAATAGGTAGAGCAATTCAATTTATGGCTTCTGCGGGAGTAGATCCGGAAAGTTTTAAAACCGTAGATTTTTATTCCAGCCATGAAGCGTTAATTCTTGAGTACGAAAAAGCGCTAACTCGAATCGATTCTCGAACCGATAAACCATACGATGTATCTGGCCACTTTGTTTGGGTGGGCGAGCGCACCCGACAACTAAATGGTGCGCATATTGATTTTGCTAAGAAGATTTCTAATCCAATCGGAGTAAAACTTGGACCAAAGACCACCGACGCTGAAGTGATTGAACTGATTAAAGTGTTAAATCCAAATGATGAACCAGGAAGATTGACCTTCATCACCAGAATGGGCGCTGAATTAGTCAGAGAAAAATTGCCACCATTGATTAAGGCGGTTTCTAAATCTGGCAAGAAAGTTTTGTGGGTTTGTGATCCGATGCATGGAAACACTTACGAAGCACCAAGTGGATATAAAACTAGAAAATTTGAAGATGTAATAGCTGAAGTGCAGGGATTCTTTGCGGTGCATAAACAATTAGGAACTCATCCCGGCGGAATTCACATCGAATTAACCGGTGATGATGTCACGGAATGTGTTGGCGGCGGCGATCAAATTTCGCATGAAGATCTGGCTACTCGCTATGAAACCGCCTGTGATCCGCGCTTGAATCACACGCAATCTCTCGAGTTAGCCTTCTTAGTCGCCGAGATGTTGCGCGATCGCTAATCAAGTATTTTCTTTATCTTCACTATTCTAAAAACTAGGCATATGCTGACCAGGTGCCCCGCCGCACCAAACTTTCCACACCAATTGGTGATCTTTATTTAATTGCACATTCAACGGTCTTACTAGCGGCCGGTTTTACCGGATTTTCAAATCTGATTAAGCGAATGGATCCAGCGGATGCCAAATTAGATTTCAAAGATGTTAAAACTATCCCTAAAATTTCAGAACTTATTGATGATTATTTTGCTGGTGATCTATCTGCGATAAATTCAATTGAAGTTAGGCAGCCAGGAACATCGTTTTATCAAGCAATCTGGAAACAGATGCGCAAAATTCCGGCTGGAAGTACTTGGACTTATGCCGAGTTAGCCAAACGAGCCGGTAATCCAGAAGCGGTGCGAGCGGCTGGAACTGCATGCGGAGCAAATCTGATTGCGCCAATTGTGCCGTGCCATCGAATAATCAAAACGGGTGGTGCATTAGGAAATTATGGTTATGGAATTAAAAGTAAAGAGTGGTTATTAAGACACGAGGGCGCGCTGAATTAATTTTGGCAAGATCTCAATCGCCTTTGAGATTTGATCATCGGTTAAGTCCATATGTGTCACCAAGCGCAAAAATTTTGGCCCGAGTGCTCCGGCAAGAATTCCCTCAGCCTTTAATTGCTCTGACAATTTTCCAGCGGTCAGAGAAGTGGAATTTAAATCCAAGGCCACAATATTTGTTTCCACATAATCTGGATTAATCACTTTCGGGGCAACTTTAGAGACAGATACAGCGATTTGTTTTGCCCGTTCATGATCCTTCTGTAAAAACTTTAAATTATTATCAAGTGCATAAATTCCAGCAGCTGCCAAAAGTCCAACTTGCCGTAATCCAGCGCCATAACGTTTGCGCCAAATGCGAGCCGAAGCTACTCGCTCGGCGGTAGAAATCATTAATGAACCAGCAGGTGCACCTAATCCTTTTGAGAGACAGACACTAATAGTGTCAAAATTTTCTGCGTAATCAGTTAATGAAACTTTAGTGGCAACATGTGCATTCCAAATTCGGGCGCCATCTAGATGCATGGCAATTTTCATTTCATTAGTTGCGGCACGTAACTTTTTAATTTCCGAGATTTGTTGCACGCTTCCGCCGCCAAAGTTATGTGTGTTCTCAATTGCTATTGCGGTTGTGGAAACTAAATATGGTCCAGCATCTGGGTGGGCAATCGCTAGCGGTTGATCGGCTTTGACAACGCCACGCTCTGATGGCCAGGTGCGGGTGGTGATTCCGCTAAATACCGCAGCTGCTCCTAATTCCGCACGGGCAATATGTGAGGCAGTTTCTGTTAATAACTCTTCACCTGGTTTTACCAAAGTCCTGATACATAATTGATTCGCAAGTGAACCAGTTGGCGTAAATAGCGCTGCCTCTTTGCCAAACATCTTGGCAACTTTTTGCTCTAATTCATTGACGGTTGGATCTTCGCCATAGACATCATCGCCAACATTTGCTTTGGCAATAGCCTCGCGCATCTGCGGGCTTGGTTTTGTTACGGTGTCAGATCTTAAATCAATCATCGTATTTACTTATCGATTCGATTCTGCAATTTTTAAAGGTAATTTCACACTCTTACTCATTGGGAGAGTTTGGCACTTGCGCGATTATCTGACCAAATCACCAAAAACATTGCGGTCATAATCAGCAGACCACCAATTCCAATGCGCAGTGTCATTGGATCATTCTGGAAAATTAGGCCAAATAAAACTGCAAACGGTGTTTCAGTTGCAAATAAGACCGCTGCCGCTGTGGCATGCATGAAAGATTGCGACCAAGTCTGCACCAAGAATGCAAAGAAGGTGGCCAATATGGCGGTAAAAAGTATTGAGATCCAAACGGAAGTATCGGGTACCCATTCAAAGCCAACAATTACGGCACAGATTGAACAAACTATTGATGTAGTCAGAATTTGAATTAAAGCTAGCGCGTATGTATTACTGCCATCGCTCCATTCACCTAAGACAACTATGTGTGCGCCGTAAACGGCTGCGGAAATTAACACTAAAGTTTCGCCATAACCCAATCTCAAACCGTTGAATGAAATTAAAAATAATCCGGTGGTCGCAAAAACAACTGCGGCCAAATGCCAACGCTTAATTGGCCGGCGAATCGCGATTGCCGAAATTAGGGGAGTGAATACCAAATACAGACCGGTTATGAATCCGGTATTTGAAACGGTGGTTTTTGTTAAGCCGATACTTTGCAAGATGTATCCAAGTGCCAAAATACTTCCGGCAATAACTCCGCGGTAGACAAATTTGAAACTGAGTCCAATGAAAACTTTTGGCCGGTAAATGATCATTAAAAGTGCCGCGATTGCAAATCTAATTGATAAAAACGAAAAGACATTTTGTTTTTCTAGCGAATCTTTCATAAATACAAATGAGCCACCCCAGACCGCGGCGGCAGCGGTAATTGCCAGATAGGGCAACACCGTTTCTTGGTGCTTCGTCGATGGATTATTTGTCACGAAATGATTTCAACATTGCTACTTCACTACCATGCTCTGGTTCTTCGCCCGGTGTTTCCAAAATCATGGCAGTGGATTGTAATTGTGGGTGTTGCATCATCTCGTCAAAAGCGGCTTTACCGATTTCACCCTTGCCTAAGTTTTGATGTCGATCTTTAAGTGCGCCACAAACATCCATCGAATCATTGACATGAATTAATTTGATTCGCTCGGTCTTTACTAATTTGACTAATAAATCAACGGTTTCGGTCATGCCACCTTTTTTCTTGATGTCGTGGCCGGCGGCGAATACATGACAGGTATCCATGCAAACTCCTAGTTTTGGATGCCACTCTAAACAATCAAAGTATTTGATTAAATCATCAAGTTTTTTTACCAGCGATTGTCCTTGTCCAGCAGTTGGTTCAAGTAATAGCCAGGGATCATCATCAGTGATTTTTTCTAATATGGGCATCACACCTTTTTTTATTTGTTGCCAAGCCTTTTTTTCATAATCTTGATCGACGGCAGATCCAGTATGAATAACGACACCAAGGGCGCCAATTTCGCGGCCCCGTTTAAGCGAATAAGAAGTCGATGCTAAAGAGTTCTCATAAGTAGCAACGGTAGGTGAGCCCAGATTTATCAAAAATGGCGCATGCACATAAGTTTCGATGTCTAACTCTTTTGCTTTAGCAATAAAAGCATCATCGGCTGCTGGATTTGGTTTGGCTTGTGCCCAAGTTCGCGGACTGGATGCAAAAACTTGAATCGCTTCCGCTTTAATCGTTTGGGCATACTCAATTGATCGCTTGGCCATTCCACCAGATGTTGGAACGTGTGCACCTATTCGCGGCGCATTTTTTTTAGCCATTTTGCAATTTATCTAAATTCAATTTGATTCCCTTATTAAATTTATCCGACCGTTAAAGTTATTGTGCTGCCGCGCTTAACCTGCGTGCCTTCTTTCGGAGAAATATTTTTTACCTTTGTGCCCTTACCTTTTATTACCCACTTCAATCCAAGTGCTTTCAAATCTGCGGTGGCTTTGCTGGTGGTTTTCGCCAACACATTTGGAACTAAGACCAAGTTACTACCTTTGCTGATTAATAATGTAATTGCAGAGTTTGGCTTTAATGATTTTCCATTGGCTGGATCTGTGCCAGCCACTAAACCGGCATCAGCTTTTTCGCTAAAAACCGTCAATGTTTGGCTTACTACTAAGCGGGCATCGGCTAATTTGGCGGTTGCTTCTTCAACCGACAAACCAACCACCGATGGAATGATGGCCATATCTAATCCTTTAGACATAGTTAGCATCACCGTTGAGCCGGCTTTTAATTTTGCACCACCACTTGGGTCACTGGAAAGAACTTTGCCAGCCGGAACATCTTCGCTAAACACTTGTTTGCTGATCTCGTACTTTAAATTAATTTCTGACAAAGTTTTCTGAACATCTTCCTCTGTCATTCCAACAATTGAAGGAAGTTGCACTTTTTTTCCACCAAAAATTTGGAAGCCGCCAAAACCTAGTGCGAAAACCAGAGCCAACGCGATGAACCTATTACGCAGAACTCGCTTTGACGTCTTACGCCGAGTTTGCAAACTGCTCTCAAGTTTAAAATTTGGAATCGAATTAGATTTGGCAGAATTTCCTAATGAACTTTCTAGTTTTTTTATGCCACCTGAATTAGTACGTTCCTTAAGATTCTCAAATGCACTGGCCACGCTTACTTTTCTTCTAGGTTTTCCAACCCGTGCAGATCTTGCGATATTTGTCGGCTGTGGCGGTAAATCTAATTCCAACGACATTTGTCGACGCTTGGGATCAAGTTTTATTTGTAACTGTCGGATTATGCTAGAAAATTCTGTGGCATCTCTTGGTCGATCATCTGCATTAGGTGCGGTCGATTTGAATATTAATTCGGCTAACTCAGTTGGTGTGTCTGCCCGTAGCGTCTGAACATTTGGAATGCGTTCATTGACATGTTTGTAAGCGATTTGAATGGGCGATTCACCATCATAAGGTTTTTGCCCAGTGAGCATCTCAAACAACAAAATTCCAACAGCGTAAATATCACT
>CALMJB010000083.1 GCA_937864205.1 uncultured Actinomycetes bacterium
AGGTATTTGGTAACAATTGAGATTGCGCTTCTTGCAGTTATTACTTTTCTTGGCAGTTGGTTATCAAATATCAAACCACCAAACACTGCTTCGAAAATTCAGGTAGCAGATCCGGCACTTTCAATCGTTGGAATCAACATGCCAAAAACCCCAACTTTAAATCGGGTTTTTTGGGCTTATCAAGCAGATGGGGTGATTTTAGGAATTTTGATTTTCGCAGTAGCTCTATATGTTCGTGGGGTTTTAACTTTGAGTCGACGCGGCGATAAATGGCCCGTAAGTCGAACGATATTTTTTGCAATCGGAGTCTCGTTAGTGGATTTTGCTACCAGTGGTGGCATTGGCGTTTATGCAAATTTTGCATTTTCATTCCACATGATGGCGCACATGATTATCGGAATGATTGCACCGATTGCAATCGTTTTAGGCGCACCAATAACTTTGGCATTGCGAACTTTGCCTATTGGCCGGATTAAAGATGAGCGGGGTATTCGGGGCATATTTATTGTCTTTCTACATTCGCCATTTGCAAAAATAATTTCAAATCCAGTGATAGCGCTGGCTATATTTGATGGCTCACTCTTTGTTTTATATTTCACTAATCTATTTGGCGATTTAATGGGTGCGCACGTTGGGCATCTGTTCATGAATTTACACTTCCTATTAGCCGGAATCTTATTTTTTCAAGTAATAATCGGGACCGATCCACTTCCGATTACGGTGCCACATATTTTAAAAATTGTGATTTTGTTTGCGGCCATGAGTATTCACGCCTTTTTTTCAATCGGAATACTTTCAGCGACTACACAATTAGATGGTGGATATTTTCAAAGATTGAACCGTCCCTGGTGGACCGACTACTTAGCAGATCAAAAATTAGGTGGATCAATCGGTTGGGCTTTGAGCGAAATTCCAATTTTGCTCGCGCTTATTGCAGTGTTTGTGCAATGGGTGAAAAGTGATCGCAATGAAACTCGGCGAATAGATAGAGCTTCAGAGCGGGCTGCGGCAATGGGAGAAGATGATGAATTAGCACGGTACAACAAATACTTAGCGCGCCTTTCAATGCAAGATAATCAAATAATCGAACAATCCAAGGAAGGCAAGAAACCTAGAAAAACTGGTCGATCAAGTTAAGAAATGATTTAAATCTGCACCTTGCGAATATGATTTAGACATGGATGCATTGTTTGCCCCCGAG
Organism: uncultured Actinomycetes bacterium; assembly: GCA_937864205.1. GTDB lineage: Bacteria > Actinomycetota > Actinomycetes > Nanopelagicales > Nanopelagicaceae > CALMJB01. Next base: position 1,202 of record CALMJB010000083.1, read on the forward strand.
TATGAAGAGTTACGTTCAGTAGTTTCATCACTTGCTGAGAAACAAATTGCACCGCATGCGGCTGATGTAGATCAAAACTCTCGTTATCCAATTGAAGCCGCCAAAGCTTTACAAGATGCCGGATTAGCCGCGGCACATGTTCCAGTTGAGTATGGTGGACAAGGAGCTGATGCATTAGCAACAGTGATAATCATTGAAGAGGTCGCCAGGTTTTGTGCGGCATCTTCATTAATTCCAGCGGTAAATAAATTAGGTTCAGTGCCCGTTTTATTGGCTGGTAATTCTGCGCAAAAACAAAAATACTTAACTGCGTTAGCAAAAGGGCAAGGTTTTTCTTACTGCCTATCTGAATCTGAAGCCGGTTCAGATGCGGCTGCCATGAAGACTAAAGCGGTTAAAGATGGGAATGATTGGGTTTTATCCGGCAGCAAGAAATGGATTTCAAATGCCGGAATCTCTGATTTCTACACGGTGCTGGCAAGCACCGATTCCAGCAAAGGCGCAAAAGGAATTTCAGCATTTATAGTTGAAAAAAGTGATTCCGGAATTTCATTTGGTGCACCTGAAAAGAAGATGGGATTTAAAGGTTCGCCAACTCGGGAGGTTTATTTTGACCAAGTTCGATTGCCAGCAGATCGATTGCTCGGCACTGAAGGGGCTGGCTTTTCTCTGGCAATGCAAACGTTAGATCACACTCGAATCACAATTGCTGCCCAAGCGGTTGGAATTGCGCAAGGGGCATTTGAGATTGCCAAGAAATATGCACACGAGCGCAAACAGTTTGGAAAAGAGATTTTTGATTTCCAAGCGGTGCAATTTATGTTGGCAAATATGGCGATGCAAATAGCAGCAGCTCGGCAACTGACTTATGCCGCAGCGGTAAAAAGTGAACGAGCTGAAGCGGATTTAACCTTTTATTCGGCAGCCTGCAAATGTTTTGCAACCGATGTGGCGATGAATGTGACTACTGACGCTGTACAAGTTTTGGGTGGATACGGATACGTAAATGATTATCCAGTCGAACGAATGATGCGCGATGCAAAATTAACCCAAATTTATGAAGGCACAAATCAGATTCAAAGATTAGTGATGGCTCGTAACTTAGAAACTTTGTAAATCTATTTAAGTTCTAAAAATTTGTTAGGTGTTAAAACCGCATCTACTTTTTGGTCATGCTCTTCAGTTGGAATCTTATTTTGTAAGAACTCATCCTCAAAGACGACGGCAACCTTAAATGCCTTTGAAACTTTCAATACTCGATCATAGAAAGCGCCACCCTGACCTAATCGATTTCCATAAATATCAACTGCCAATGCCGGTGCTATGACTACATCAAATACTGGTTGTGGTGTAACAATTTCGATTGGCTCAGAAAACTTGCCTCTTATTTGTAACTCTTGATCGCGACCTGAATACTCTCCCCAATTTAGTAATTCACCATCAACTCTTGGTATAAAAGTTTTTAAACCAGTTGCCCTTAGCTTTGTGGAAACTTGGTTTACATCTGGCTCGGTATTTGTCGGCAGAAAAATCGCGATTTTTTGTGCCGATTTCAATTTTGGATGATTGATTAAATTAGAAATTGCATCATCTTGAAAAATAATTTTCGCGTTATTTAAAGATTGTGCCCTACGTTTTATTCGAATCTGCTCACGTAGCTGCGATTTTTCCAGTCTGATTTTTTGAATCATCTCAACGCTACCGCCATCTTGCGAATCTTGGGCAACCATTTGGATAAGGTTATTGGGTGAATTTAATTGGAGATGCCGATTTGTTACCGGCCGAAGCAGCACTGGCGCTAATTCTTGAAGCGGTACAACCGTTGGCTCCGCTCGATCTTCCATTATTAGATGCTCATGGTGCGACACTCGCTTCCAATTTGCTGATTGATGATGAGGTGATTTTGCCGGCGGGTAAACGAATCGGACCAAAAGAGATTGGCATGGCAGCCAGTTTTGGCCTAGATCATTTGCCGGCCAGACCTCATCCACGAGTGGTGGTTCTCTCAGCCGGTGCGGATTTGGTTTCACCTGGATCCTCAACAATCAACTTAAAAAATCGAGAATCTGATTTTGAACCAGAATTTGAAAGTAATTCGTGGATGCTAACCACGCTTGCTCGAGAAATTGGTGCAAAAAGTTTTCGAGTTCACACGATTGCCAAAGATCCGCAGAATCTTAAATTAATTATCGAAGATCAATTAGTGCGAGCTGATTTATTGGTGATTAGCGGGGAGGAAAACGATGAGTCATTCTCGCTCATTAGCGATGTATTAATGCAATTAGGGGAAATACGAGTATTTCGAACCTCAGAACAAGCAAATGTCCGTTTTAATTTTGGCCAAATTGGAATAGATAAAGTGCCGGTGTTGACTTTGCCTGGTGAACCTATTGTCAATTTTCTTTCAGGCTTGCTATTTGTAAAACCATTAATTGAACGAATGTTGAACCTGAAAAGTCAAAGCAATAAAAAAATTAATATAAAAGCATCTACAAGTTTTGATTTACCATCAAATAATGGCAATTCTGCTTTTGCAAACTTAATTCCGGTAGTAATAAATAGTTCCGGAGCAATTGAAATTCTCAATAACGTTGAAGACTTCTCAATTTTTGTAAAAGCCACCCATCTTTTAAAAGTTTCTGATCTGGCTAAGCCGATTAAAACTGGAGATTTACTAGAACTGATTGAATTAGATTAAGAAAAATGTCAGTGCGATTAATCGGTCAAGAAATTTTCTTAAAACCTATTTCATTTTTTGATAAGTCTGCATGGGATGAAGTACGCAGCCGCAATCAAGACTGGTTGATTCCGTGGGAAGCCACTAAGCCCAAAGTTGATCAGATTCCGACTATTCCATCTTTTTTACAAATGGTGCGGGTGCTCAATAAAGAGAAGCGAGCTGGCCGCTCGATTTCATTTGGGATTTTTTTAAAAGGTGAAAAAAGATTCATTGGGCAAATAACTTTAGGAGCAATAACTTATGGTGCACTTCGTGGTGCTCACATCGGATACTGGATTGATGAAAGATTTGCCGGCAGAGGGTTCACAACTTCTGCAGTGAAAATGGTTTCAGATTACGCATTCGAAAAGCTGAAATTACATAGAATTGAAATTGCAATGCGCCCCGAGAATGAAGCGTCGCAAAAGGTTGCAATCAAAGCAGGATATAAGTTTGAAGGTGAACGTAAAAACTTTTTACATATCGCAGGTCAATGGCGAGATCACATGGTCTTCGTTTTGGAGAACCCAAAAATTCAATAGATTTGTTACGACAATTAGGGTCAAATCCCCAATATTGGCCACATTTAGATTTATTGTTTGCTTTCATGGCGTCAGGAATCATCTATCTGATAATCCTTGGAATGTGGGTCGCCTATTTCTTACCTCAGTGGTTAATGAATCACGAAGTTAAATCTGGCAAGTCAATAGATCGATATAAGAATGCAATGGCGGTAGTAGCTGAACAGCACAGCATTGCTGGACATAAGGTGACTGAGATTTCAAATTATGAAGTGGAAGCTGAATCTGATTTAAATAAGAGTAATTCTGGCAAGTTTTTTCAACGCAGATTAGTTTTTGTAACTTTACTCAGCACGCAAGTAATTTCCTTAGTTGGTGGTTCGCTGGCATTACTTGATTGGACTATTTCAGCTTTGCCGGCGACCGGATTATTAATTTACGTTTTTCATGTTCGTCGGGCTGCGCACAAATCACAAGAGCGAATTAGAAGACTTAAGGCGATTGAGAAAATCACTCATGCAAACTTGGCAAATGCCGAACATGAATTGATTAATACTGTAAATCAAATTGCCGAAGCGAGAATTCAAAATAAGTATCGAGAAGAGACCGCGGAAATTGCCCGTAAAGCGGTAACGGTAGTTGCAAAATCAGGAGCAAGTTGGCAACCGAACGCAGTGCCAAAACCAACTTATACAACCGCACCTAAAGCAATCACTCCTCAGCGCACAATTGATCAATCATCTGTAACGCAAAGCAAACAGCCGTTATGGCAATCAGAGCAAGAGTTAATTGATCAACTTTTAAATCAAAAACCAGAAAAACCTAAATCTGTGCAACCAGATCTGTTTGATCAAAAGCAGTCTGGCAGTGCGGTAAACGAATAATTAAATCCAACTTTTTAGCCACATTAATTTCAGCCAGGCTGCATATGGGATGTTTAAACCCATGAAAATCGGTAGAAAATAAAGGTAATTAGCGGCGATTATTGCCACAATCGTTATAGGTAACCACAGGGTGAAAAGTTCAGATTCTGGCTTTAAATTTTTAATACGATTTATTAGATAACCAACTGCAAGTATTAAAAACGGTAAAAAAGTTATTGAATAGAAGTAAAAGGTAGTTCGATGGCTGAGCAAAAGCCACGGCAGATACAAGCTGGTAATTGGTGCTAAGACCAAAATCGCTAACTTTGTTTTGAATCGAAATAACTCATAAATTAGCAAAAATAGCGACACTCCAGCGATCCACCAAAGCACGGGGGTGCCAAGCGCCAGTATTTCTTGGGCACATTTGCTGGCGCCACAACTTTTTCCCAATGTCTCTGACTCAAAGTAAAACGAGGTGGGCCGGCGCAACCATAACCAACCGAAAGGGTTGGCGCTGTATGGATGTGGCTGCGTGAGATTTCGATGAAAGGAAAGTATTTCCAGATGGTAGTTCCAAAGTGATAGCAATGGATTTGTTGAATTATTTCTCTTCCATCCGGTTGAAGTGAAGAACCAACCTGACCAACTTAAAACATATGTAATTAACGGAATTAAAAAGTAATTACGGAATTGAACCAATAGATATACAAAATCAAATTCTTTTAACTTCATCATTACATAGATTTTGTAAAGTGCGAATATAAAAATTGCTGTAAATATAAAGGCGCCGTTCCATTTCACAGAACCGGCCAACCCAATTGATATACCAGCTAAAGCATGTTTTTGCTGCAGCCAGAATAAAACCGCTAAAACTAGGAAAAAAGTTAAAAAGATATCTAGCAATGCAGTTCTCGACATCACTAAAGCTAGTCCATCAACTGCCAGTAATAGTGCACAGATATTTGCGATAAAACTAGATTTAAAGAGCCTTAAAGCAATCAGATAAATTAATGGGACTAATGCAGTTCCAAATACAGCAGCACTAATACGCCAACCAAATTCATTATTGCCAAATATTTGGATTCCAACACCAATCAACCACTTGCCCAATGGTGGATGCACAATGAATTCGCCGCTTAATGGCTGACCAGATAGTTCAACACCATGCCTGATTAAACTGTTTGCATTTTTTACGTAATAGACCTCATCAAAAATATAACCTTTTGGCTGGCTGAGATTCCAAATTCGATTTACCAAAGCGGCGACTGTAATCAGGATGATAGTTAGATTATTGGTGATCAAACTTAAGCGAGTTCTCACTTGAAGAGCCTATGGCTTTTGAATGCAGCAAGTCGATAACTAGACTTTGAAAATGCTTACGGTCGCTGCTGTGCCAATCGGTAACAGTCAAGATGCCAGCGAACATCTACGAATTACTTTGCAAAATGCACGTTATGTAATCGCGGAAGATAGTCGAAAATTTCATCGGCTTTGTAGTGATTTGAAAGTTCAAACAAATGCCAAGATTTATTCATTTTTCGATGGCAATGAAAGTGAAACAATCGAAGAACTAACTAAATTAATCAAAGCTCATGATGTGGTTTTAGTTAGCGATGCCGGTACTCCGGGAATTAATGATCCGGGTTATCGTTTAATTCGAGCCGCTATAAATAATGATGTCCCATTTCAAGTTTTGCCTGGTCCGAGTGCGGTCTTTACTGCACTGTTACTTTCGGGGCTACCCACCGATCGGTTTTGTTTTGAGGGTTTTCCACCGAGAACTCAAGCGGCACGGCAAAAATGGTTTGCCGATCTTGCAAGTGAAGAACGCACCATCATTTTTTTTGAAGCCCCACATCGAATCATGGAGTCATTAAGTGATGCCCAGATTTCCTTTGGCGCCGATCGCCTTGGTGCGATTTGCAGAGAAATGACCAAACAATATGAACAGACAATCAGAGGCAAATTATCTGATTTAGTCGAATGGGCAAATAACAATGAAGTGCTTGGCGAAATAACTGTTGTGCTCGCTGGATTTGATCCAAAATCTGCGCAAATCGATACCGCCGAAATAATTGCCAGAGTTAAAGCGGGTGAGAGCGCTGGGTTAACTCGAAAAAGTGCTATCTCAGTAGTTGCAAAGGATCTGACATTGCCAAAGCGTTTGGTTTACGAATTGATGATTGATCAGTAATTTAAATAGAAAAGATGAGAGAATTCGAAAGTGTCTGAGCAAAAAAGTTTCTATGTAACAACGCCCATTTATTATGTAAATGATGCGCCACACATCGGGCATGCGTACACAACAATTGCCGGTGATGTTTTAACAAGATGGCACAGACAACGCGGGGAATCAGTTTGGTATTTGACCGGAACTGACGAGCATGGTCAGAAAGTTTTGAACACGGCCACCGCAAACAATGCTGATCCACTTAGTTGGTGTGATCGGTTGGTAAATGACGCCTGGAAACCACTTTGGCAACAATTAAATATCGCAAATGATGATTTCATTCGAACTACCGAAGCGCGCCATGAATCTAGAGTTCAAAAATTTCTTACAGAATTAAAGGATGCCGGTTATATCTACGCCGGTAAATTTGAAGGTCCTTATTGTGTTGGTTGTGAAGAGTTCAAACTACCGGCTGATCTGATTGAAGGTAAGTGCAAAATCCACTCTAAGCCAGTTGAAATATTGAGTGAAGACAATTGGTTTTTTAAGCTCTCGGCATTTCGAGAACAACTTTTAGAGCATTACCGAAAGAATCCAAACGCGTGCCAGCCAGAAAGTGCTCGCAATGAAGTAGTTTCATTTTTAGAGGGCGAAGTACGAGATTTATCGATTTCACGTTCGACTTTAAGTTGGGGAATACCGGTTCCTTGGGACACCAAACAAGTTATCTATGTTTGGTTTGATGCTTTGTTGAATTATGCAACCGCGGTCGGATTAGGGGAATCAAAGGATTTTTCAAAAAAGTGGCCGGCTGATATTCACTTGGTCGGAAAAGATATTTTGCGTTTTCATGCGGTAATTTGGCCAGCGATGTTGATGGCGGCGAAATTGCCAGTGCCAAATCAAGTTTTTGCCCATGGTTGGTTATTAGTTGCGGGTGAAAAAATGAGTAAAAGCAAATTAACTGGAATTGCACCAAGTGAAATTACAAATCATTTTGGTGTTGATGCATTTCGCTATTACTTTTTACGAGCGATTCCATTCGGCTCAGATGGATCTTTTTCTTGGGAAGATATGAGCGCGCGATATACAAGTGAACTTGCAAATGATTTTGGAAATCTAGCCTCTAGAACTATTGCGATGTTGGAAAAGTATTTTGATGGGAAAATTCCAGAAGTTGCCAATGAGCCAAAACTTTCCGGCGCTTTACAATCAACGGTAAAAGCCGCAGACTTAGCAATCAGCTCACTCGATTTTCAAGGTGCGATTTTACAAATTCTAGAATTTTGTAAATTAGTAAATGGATATGTGACCGAAAAAGAACCTTGGAAACTGGCTAAACAATCGGATGCGGTAAATAAAAAAGAACTCAGCGATGTTTTATATAACACTGCTGAAGCACTTCGAGCGTTGGCAGTACTTTTTAATTCGGTCATGCCACAAACCTGTCAGAAACTTTGGCGAGCGCTCGGCGTAGAAAAAACTCTTGGCAAATTAGCCGACCAAAGAATTAGCAATGTCGCTAAATGGGGCCAAATACCGGCCGGCACAGCCACATCTAAAATCGAGATTTTGTTCCCAAAAATAGAAGCAGAAGAGTAAAAGTTTTTAAAGCCGAACATGGCAGATAGACATAATCGCGACATCGATCGAGCCCCCGCACCACTGCCGCAACCATTACAGACAAAGGTTGCAGATTCACATGCGCATCTTGAGTTGATATTCAATAGTGAGCCAGACGATGCACGTTTAGATGCATTAATCAAAGAGTGCGAAAGTGTTGGCGTAACTCGGATTGTTCAAGTTGGTTATTCGTTGGAACAATCAAAATGGGGAATCAAATGTGCCGAAAAATTCTTAGGCAAAGTAGTTGCGACCGTTGCCCTACATCCAAACGAAGCCCCAATCGTTGATGATTTAGATTGGCAAATATCGCAAATTGCAGAGCTGGCTAAAAATTCTCGCGTGCGCGGAATCGGTGAAACCGGTTTAGATTTCTTTCGTACTCCAAAAGAGTTACAGGATAAACAGAGATATTCTTTTGAAAAACATATTGAAATCGCTAAAGCAACAGATAAGGCATTGATAATTCATGATCGCGATGCGCATGAAGCGGTTTTTGAAACTTTAGAGAAAGTTGGTGCGCCATCCAAGACCATTTTTCATTGCTATTCAGCGGATGCGCAATTTGCAAAGCGAGCAGTTGCCGCCGGTTACATACTTTCATTCGCCGGAACTGTTACTTTTAAAAACGCACCGCACCTAAGACAAGCACTTGAATTAGTTCCAGTCGAACAACTTTTAGTTGAAACCGATTCACCATTTTTAGCCCCTACCCCAAATCGAGGTTTACTAAATACCCCGGCACAAATTCCAAATACGTTAAGACAAATGGCGATGGTGCGTGGTGAATCAGTTGATTACTTGGCAGAGCGAATCGATCAAAATATCGATGAGATTTTCGGTGACTTTTGATCAAATATCTCGGCGCTAAACAGATTCGAGACTTAGCAAAAGAGTTAAACCTAAAGCCAACCAAAAAATTAGGGCAAAACTTTGTGATTGATTCAAACACCTGCCGCAAAATTGTCGACTTAGCGAATATTTCAAAATCGGATTTAGTAATCGAAATAGGGCCAGGGCTTGGATCTTTAACTCTTGCTTTGTTAGATCAGGCCGGTCATGTAGTCGCAGTAGAAATTGATAAACGATTATCAGATCAACTTCTAGAGACTGTTATTGAAAATGGTGCTGATAAAAATCGGTTGACTATATTGAATATGGATGCGCTGCAATTATCAGCAGCAGATATTGCTAACCAACACCTTGGTGGCTTTAAATCCATAAAAGTTGTGGCAAACCTTCCCTACAACATCTCAGTTCCGGTAATCATCAACTTGTTAGAGAACTTCAATAATCTCAACCAAATCACCGTGATGGTGCAGACTGAAGTGGCGCAGCGGTTAGCTGCCAAAGCTGGCAACAAGGATTACGGCGCGCCAAGTGCAAAAGTTGCTTGGTGGGCAGATGCAAAAATAGTCAGCAAAATTTCCCGTAAAGTATTTTGGCCAGAGCCAAATGTGGACTCATCGATCATTCAATTATCAGTTCGTAAGAGTTTAGGCAGTGAGAAATTGAGAAGGGCTTGTTTTCAAGTGATTGATTTGGCTTTTTCTACCCGCCGAAAAATGTTGCGTTCGACCTTATCTACTTTATTCGGATCGGTGAAGTTGGCTGAAGCAAGATTATCTGAAATAGGAATTAATCCAACTTTAAGAGGAGAGTCATTAGAAATTAAAGATTTTTTGAAAATTGCAGAACTGCTGTAGGAATTTTGCCGAAAGTAGAATGAGCACATGGCCAACAAATCAGTAACTTTAAAGGTGCCAGCCAAAATTAATTTACAACTTTCCGTTGGTCCACTTAAATCAGATGGTTATCATGAGTTGGCTACAGTTTTTCAAGCGGTATCACTTTATGATGAGGTAAAAATAAGTAAGGCGGCATCAGGTTCTGGAATAACTTTAAAGATTTCTGGCGCGAAAGATCTGCCAACCGATTCCACTAATTTGGCATGGAAAGCGGCGGAAATCATGGCTAATCGATTTGGCTGTGGCACCGATTTGGAAATCCAAATAAAGAAAGAGATTCCAGTGGCCGGTGGAATGGCTGGTGGCAGTGCAAACGCCGCTGCGGTATTGATTGGCATGGATGCATTGTTTGATTTGAAAATTGCTCGCTCTGAATTGATGGCTATTGGTGCAACATTAGGTGCGGATGTGCCCTTTGCAATTATGGGAAATGTTGCAATTGGTAGAGGCCACGGTGATCAATTGAATTCAGTTTTAAGTCGCGGAAATTATTTATGGGTACTGGCTTTTTCTAATCAAGGTTTATCTACCCCGGCGGTTTATAAAGAGTGTGATCGACTGCGAGCCGGAATGAATATTGCAAATCCAACCATCAATGATTCATTGTTGCAGGCGTTAGCAAGTGGTGATGCAAAATTACTTGGAAAATCTTTAGTAAATGATTTACAAGCAGCGGCTTGTTCATTAAAACCATCCTTGCGATTAATTTTAGATGTTGGAAATGAGTACGGTGCATTGGGTTCAATCGTCTCTGGCTCTGGACCTACTGTTGCATTTTTAGTTTCAGATCAAGATCACGCCTTAGATTTAACCGTTGCATTAAGTGGCAGTGGTGTCGTTAGCAATGCGATATCAGTGAATGCTCCAGTTTCTGGTGCGAAAATAATTGAAAGTTTTTAATTTTGAGTAATTAACGGGATAATTCAGGTTCCGCCATTGTGTAGTGGCTAGCACATGAGCCTTTGAAGCTCAGGGTCCTGGATCGATACCAGGTGGCGGAGCGATTCCAACGAGATAAGGAGCGCACAACTTGCAAATCGAACTTGCAGTTGTTTTGGCAGCGGGAGAGGGAACTCGCATGCGCTCAGGTACAGCCAAGGTTCTTCATAAAGTTTGTGGGCAAACCATGTTGCATCATGTTGTGCAATCAATCAGTGCAATCAATCCAAAATCATTAAAGATTGTGGTGGGTGCGCATAAAGAATCGGTAGAGGCTCATATTAAAGAGATTGCCCCATCTGCAAAAACAGTTTTTCAAAAAGTTAGAAATGGCACCGGTCATGCCACTGAATTGGCGTTAGCTAATGAATCAAATGCTGGTTCAGTTCTGATTATGGCCGGCGATATCCCACTTATTACCGGAATGACGTTAGTTGAACTTTTTGAAGTTCATCAACGTAGCAAAAGTGCGGCCACTATCCTGACGGCAACCGTGCCAGACCCAACTGGTTACGGACGAATATTGCGAGATGAAAAAGGAAAAATCACTCATATAGTAGAAGAAAAGGAAGCAGATTCAGCAACAAAAGCAATAGATGAAATTAATAGTGGAATTTATATTTTTGCACTTGGAAAATTGATAGAAGTAATAGGAAAGTTAGAGCGAAATAACTCTCAGAACGAGCTCTATTTGACCGATGTGATTGAACATTTAGTTGCCGCGAATGAACCAGTTTCAAGTTATAACATCCCCGATTATGTGGAAATTTTAGGTGTAAATGATCGGGCAAAATTAGCCGATTGCGCTGCAATTATGCGCGATCGAATCAATGAGCAACATATGTTTAATGGCGTATCAATCATCGATCCAACTACAACTTGGATAGATCGAAGTGTTGAATTATCAAAAGATGTCACGATTTTTCCAGGTAGTGCGTTGCAGGGAAATACTAAAGTTTCAGAAAATTGCGTCATTGGACCGCGAACCACATTGGTAGATTGCAATGTTCAAGCCGGGGCACAAATAATCGAGAGTTATGCGATCGAATCTAACATCGGTGAAAATGCAAATGTTGGTCCGTTCTCATATTTGCGTTCAAACACTCAATTAGCAGCAAACACAAAAGTTGGCGCATATGTTGAGGTAAAAAATTCAAAGATTGGCGCTGATTCCAAAGTTCCGCACCTTTCTTATATTGGGGATGCACAAATTGGCACCGGTACAAATATTGGGGCTGCGACGGTAATAGTTAATTTTGATGGTGAAAATAAACATGAAACTAAAATCGGCAATCATGTTCGAGTTGGTAGCGATTCGATGCTGGTTGCCCCAGTTAATATCGGCGATGGTGCCTATACCGCGGCTGGTTCAGTTGTGACAGAGGATGTGCCAGCTGGTGCTTTAGCGGTAGCGCGCGGCAAGCAGTCAAATATTTTAGGTTGGGTATTGCGCAAACGGAAAGGAAGTAAATCTGCCGAGGCTGCAAAATCAGCCGGAGCAAGTGAAAAGTAAAATCAGATTATTAGTAAA
>CALMJB010000084.1 GCA_937864205.1 uncultured Actinomycetes bacterium
GATGAATTCTCTACACCAACTAATCCGAAATGGGTTATTGGATCAATGGGACCAGGCACAAAACTTCCGACACTTGGTCATACCGATTACCAGACACTTAAAAAAGCATATGCGGAATGTGCCAAAGGTTTAATTGCAGGTGGTGCAGATGCTTTATTGATCGAAACCGCACAAGATTTGTTGCAGGCAAAGGCAGCAGTCAATGGCGCTCGATTAGCTAAAGAAAAATTTCCAGAGAAAGATATTTTGATTATCGCTCAAGTTACGGTTGAAACCACCGGGACGATGTTGCTAGGCACGGAAATTGGTGCAGCTCTAAATTCGCTGGCACCGTTGGGAATAGATCTAATCGGTTTGAATTGTGCAACTGGACCGGCAGAAATGAGTGAGCATTTACGAGTGCTATCGCAACAATCTCAAATCGGTATTTCGGTGATGCCAAATGCAGGTTTGCCTGAACTAGTCGATGGTGGCGCGAAGTATCCACTTTCCCCGGACGAACTAGCTGATTGGTTAGATCAATTTGTAAAAGAGTTCGGAATTAATCTAATTGGTGGATGTTGTGGCACAACACCAGCACATCTAAAAGCGGTAGTACAAAAAATTTATGGCGCCAAACCTAAATCCCGCGAAGTAAAACCAGAGGTGGGTGCATCATCTCTTTATCAGTTTGTGCCATGGCGACAACAAAATACTTATATGGCAGTGGGAGAGCGCACTAATGCCAATGGGTCTAAAGCATTTAGGGATCGCCTGTTAAGTGAAGATTGGGAAAAGTGTGTCGAAATTGCCCGTGATCAAATCAAAGAGGGCGCTCACATGTTAGACATTTCAGTTGATTATGTTGGACGTGATGGTGTTTCGGATATGAAAAAACTTGCCAGTCGATTCGCCACCACTTCTACGTTACCGATAGTGCTTGATTCAACCGAACCAAATGTTTTAAGAGCTGGACTGGAATCTTTGGGCGGAAGATCAGTAATCAATTCGGTTAATTTTGAAGATGGTGATGGTGCCACTTCTAGATACGCCAGAATCATCCCGCTAATCAAGGAACATGGCTGTGCAGTTATCGGATTAACAATTGACGAACAAGGACAAGCTCGCGAATGCGATTGGAAACTTAAAGTTGCCCGCAGAATTATCGAAGATTTAAGTCAAAATCACGGCATCAAGGTTGAAGATATTGCCATCGACTGTTTGACCTTTCCGATTGCAACTGGACAGGATGAAACCAGGCGAGATGGTCTGGAGACATTGCTGGCAATTAAGAAATTACATGAAGAATTTCCGACCGTGCAATCAATCTTGGGAATAAGCAATATCTCATTTGGTTTAAATCCAGCAGCGCGGGTGGTTTTGAACTCGGTATTTCTAGCAGAGGCTGTCAAAGTTGGATTAACCAGCGCGATTGTTCATCCATCGAAAATCATGCCGCTAGCCAAAATTCCATCCGACCAATTAACCGCTGCATTAGATCTTATTTATGACCGTCGTAAATTTGATGATCAAGGTAATAAAGTTTTTGACCCATTGACTCACTTTTTAGAGATATTTGCCGATGCAAAATTAGAAAGTACCGGAAAGAATCGATTAGCCGAATATGAAGCACTTTCGATACCAGACCGATTGGCACAACGAATCATTGATGGTGAAAAGAATGGACTCGAGACTGATTTAGATTTAGCTCGCTCTCAGGGTCTTAGTGCACTGGAAATCATTAACGATCATCTGCTGCGCGGTATGAAAACGGTTGGTGAATTATTTGGAAAAGGGCAGATGCAGCTGCCATTTGTTCTGCAATCTGCTGAAGTGATGAAAACTGCAGTTGCTTTACTTGAACCATTCATTGAAAAAACCGATAGCGCCGGCCGTGGCAAAATTTTGTTGGCAACTGTTAAAGGTGATGTGCATGATATTGGCAAAAATTTAGTTGACATCATCCTTTCAAATAATGGATATGAAACTGTAAATATTGGAATTAAACAAACGATTAATCAAATTCTGGATGCGGCGCAATCAAATTCAGTTGATGTTATTGGTATGAGCGGACTATTAGTTAAGTCAACGGTGATCATGAAAGAAAACTTAGACGAAATTACATCTCGAGGTTTATCTAACCAATGGCCAATTATTCTCGGCGGGGCAGCATTAACCCGAAGTTATGTAGAACAAGATTTGGCGGAAAGTTTTAGTGGAACAGTGCGATATGCAAAAGATGCCTTTGAAGGGTTGCGTTTAATGGACACCATGATGGAAATTAAACGTGGAAACTCAAATGTTTCACTCCCACCACTAAAGCAGAGAGTTACGGCAAGAACTAACAAGAGCGCCGACTCAAAAAAAATTATTGACACTAAAAGATCAGATGTGAGTTTTTCTAATCCGATTCCCAAGCCACCGTTTTGGGGTTCTCGAGTTGTCAAAGGAATCGCTTTAGCCGATTACGTTTCCAAAATAGATGAACGAGCTCTTTTCTTAGGTCAGTGGGGGATGAAGGGCAAAGACTTTTCTGAGATGGCAGACAATGAAGCCCGCCCCAGGTTGCGTGCCCTGTTAAATCAGGTGCAAACCAACAACTGGCTAAATGCCGCGGTTATTTACGGTTATTTTCCCTGTCAAAGCGATGGTAACGATTTAATTGTTTACAAGTCTGACACAGATTTAACCGAATGGGTTAGATTCAATTTTCCAAGACAATCCCGTGATCGCAGATTGTGTTTGGCAGATTTCTATCGACCTAAGTCATCTGGCGAAGTTGATGTAGTCGCGTTTCAAGTTGTGACTATGGGTGAATCAATTTCGCAGGCAACTGCAAAGTTGTTCAATGAAAATCTTTATCGAGAGTATCTGGAACTGCATGGTTTATCAGTTCAATTAACTGAAGCACTAACTGAGCACTGGCATGCTCGAGTTCGTTCCGAATTGGGCTTTGCCAATGAAGACTCAAAGGTATTGAATGAGATTTTTGATCAGGGATATCGTGGATCACGTTATTCATTTGGTTATCCAGCGTGTCCTGATCTAACTGCGCAGAAGGAAATTTTTGAACTTCTCAAGCCTGAACGAATTTCGGTTTCTTTAACGGAAGAGTTCCAGTTGGTGCCAGAGCAATCGACTACTTCCATAATTACTCATCACCCAGAAGCTAAATATTTCAACGCCTCATGAAAGCAGTTTTGTTTGATATGGATGGCACTTTGATTGATTCTGAACCGCTCTGGCTGGAATCAGAGCAAGAGGTAATGGCAGAACTTGGTTACAACTGGACCATCGAAGATCAAGCAAATTGCCTGGGTGGTCCGGCAGATAAAACTGAAAGTTACATGCAAGCTCGAGCAAAAAAACAGATGCCGGCTGGATATTTCATGCATGAGCTGGGCAGCCGGATGTATAAGAAATTAAGTACCAATCTGAAATTAATTGATGGCGCCATTACGCTTTTAAAATCAGTTCGCTCGGCAGGATATAAAACCGCACTAGTAACAGCGAGCCCTTCAATATTGATGTCAGCTGCTTTGCAAAAACTACCAGCTGAATTGTTTGATGCAACGGTTAGTTGTGATGATGTGCCACGCAGCAAACCAGATCCAGCGCCATATCTGCTAGCTGCGAAATTACTAAATGAAGAGATATCGGATTGTGTTGTTATAGAAGATTCGCTTACCGGAATTACCAGCGGTTTAGCTGCCGGCGCGAAGGTTATTGGTATTCCAAATATTCAAAGCTGGTCGCAAAATCGAAATTTGCTACAAGTGAAAAATCTTGCCGCGATAGATGTGGACATGATTGAAAAATGGTGGGCCGGAGAATTATCAAATGTCTGACGCTACTGCAATATTCCAATATGGCGACCGGGTGCAATTAACCGACACAAAAGGCCGTCTGTACACGATCACACTTATTAAAGGTGGTCAGTGGCATATGCACAAAGGTTGGATTAATCATGATGAAATAGTCGGAAAATCAGAAGGTTCGATTTTAGAAACAAATTCTGGATTACAGTTTCAAGCATTCAGACCGCTGTTATTAGATTACACATTGTCAATGCCTCGTGGCGCCACAATTATTTATCCAAAAGATGCGATGTCGATAATTGGTTTAGCCGATATTAGAGCTGGTCAAAAAGTTTTGGAAGCCGGAGCTGGTTCTGGAGCGATGTCGCTTTGGATCCTGCGAGCGATTTCAGAATCTGGGCAGTTAGATTCATTTGAAATAAGAGCTGAGTTTGCGCAAATTGCCGCTGAAACTGTTAAAAATTATGACTTATCCGATCGCAAAAACGGATCAGTGCGAAAAAATTGGAATTTGCAGATTGCCGATATAAAGAGTCAGAGATTTAACAATCAATATGATCGCGCGATTTTAGACATGCTAGATCCTTGGGATGCAATCGAAAGTGTTTCCAGTGCACTAAAACCAGGTGGAGTGTTGGCGATTTATGTTGCTACAACCACTCAACTGCAAAAAATCATTACTGCGCTGAAAGATTCAAATTGTTTCGCCGAACCAGAAACGATTGAGTTGATTGTAAGAAATTGGCACCATGAAGGTTTAGCGGTCAGACCGGTACACAGAATGATTGGCCATACTGGTTTTATAACAATTGCTAGACGGTTAGCTTTAAATGCAAAACCATTGCCCAGAAGAAGACGGCCCAGCAAAGGTGAATCGGTAGAAGTTCTTTAAGAAACTTTCACCAAATCGACTACAAATATTAAAGTTTCATTTGGACCTATTGGTCCACCACCTTGTTCGCCGTAACCTAGGGCTGGTGGAATAACCAATAATCTGCGGCCACCTTCTTTCATGCCCGGAATGCCAAGCTGCCAACCTTGGATCACTCCACTTAATGGGAACGTTGGTGCTTGACCACCATCCCAAGAAGATTGCAAGACTTCGCCAGATTTCCAACTCATAAGTACATAATGCGCCGTTACATTTGAATTAGCTTGCGCAGTTTTCCCAGAACCGACGAAGATGTCATTTTTAACTAATTCGGTAGGAGCAGTTCCGGAGGGTTTACCAACTGTCGGAGCTTTGCCCTTTTCAGCAGATACGGAAGGTAAATTGGTTTGCGCACTCTGAGCCGCAGAGGAACTATTTGCACTTTGAGATGCGGAATTGTTCACCATTGGTTCAACACCGCCAGTGGTTGAACAACCGGTCAGGATTAAAATCGTTGCAGCAGAAATTGTAGATATGACAACCTTTTTACCAAACGTAAAAGGATTAATTTCATGACCGATTTGATGAGCGATTTTCACCGCCAAACCATAGCACCGATAAAATCTCAATATGAGTAACTCGACCTCCTCAGCAAATGCAGAAAAGACTGAGCGATTAATTAATCTCACAATTGGTTTACTGGCCGCCCGAAGGTATCTCACCAAACGAGAAATTTTTGAAAAAATTAAAGGATATGAAGGTTCCGCCGCTACGAAAGAGCGAATGTTTGAGCGGGATAAAGATGAACTAAGACAAATGGGAATTGAACTTGAATTTATAGGAGATGATCCACTATTTGAGGATGAAGCTGGATATCGAATTAGTCCGGCTAGATTTCAATTCGATAGTAGTAAATTCTCAAATCAGGAACTATTAATGATGAACCAGGCGATGGCGCTATGGAAATCAACAGTCATGAGCGATGTAGCTCAATCGGGATTGCGCAGGTTAGCTAGTACTGGAACCCCGGTAGATCATGATTTCGCAGGCATTACCGATGTCGATTACCGGATCGATGATCCGCTGTTACCGCAATTATGGAAAGCCGTGATCAAAAAAAGAAGAGTGCAATTTTCTTATGCCGGAAAGAATAGAAAAGTAAATCCTTATAGTCTGTTATTACATCAGGGATTTTGGTACCTCATTGCCAAAGATGAATCTGAGATCAAACGATTTAAATTAACTCGGTTTGAGTCACTGGTTGAAGTTTCTGAAAAAAATGAAGAGTTCGAAATCCCTAAAGATTTTCAGGTTAAAGATTATGGTTTTGAAAAATTGGTTACTGGCGAAAAAGGCTTAACGGCAACACTAAGAATTGAGCAAGGCAAAGCGATTCCGATAACGAAAAATGGCAATCTTTTGAAGTCACAATCCAATTTCGGTGAATGGGAGATTCCATTTGATGATGAGGCAGCTTTTGCCAGAGAGATTCTGTGGTTTGCCGATGTCATCGAAGTGTTGAAACCAATCTCATTGCGAGAAACCGTTATTGCATCACTTAGAAAGCTAGCCAGCAATGAGTGAAACTGCGATTGCCAGAGCGGTTCGAACCTTCGACCTGATTCCATACATATTGAATAACCCTGGAGTTTCGATCAGAGAACTTGCGCAAGAATTCAACGCGGATGAAAAGCAGATAAGTGATGATTTACAAATCGCTTTTATGTGTGGCTTGCCGGGGTATACCCCTTATGAATTGATTGAATTGCAGGTTTGCGATGGCTATGTAACAGTCAGAGAACCACAAGTACTTGATAAGCCGCGAAGTTTTTCAGCTTCAGAACAATTGGCGCTTTCATTAGGTTTACAAATGATTGAAAATTCTACAAATAAGACTGAAATAAAGTTGTTGATTTCCAACTTAATTAAGAAATTGAATATTTCAAACATAGCTAAAGCAGCCCTCGAATCTGAATCAATTAATGCAGAAATCCTGAATGCGATTGCTAGCTCAATCTCTAAGAAAACGATGTTAAAAATTGTCTATGTTTCCAAATTAACCGGACAGCAAAGTGAGCGCGACGTGTATCCATACCGGGTTTATCTTGAAAATGGCATGAGATATCTGGAAGCGTTTTGCCTACGTTCTCAGGGGAATCGAACTTTCGCAGTTGCAAATATTCTGCAAGCCCAAGCAACAGAGAAAAATTTTGATACCTACCCAGACGCGAAGGAAACTGAAATAGAAGTTTCA
Organism: uncultured Actinomycetes bacterium; assembly: GCA_937864205.1. Classification (GTDB taxonomy): domain Bacteria; phylum Actinomycetota; class Actinomycetes; order Nanopelagicales; family Nanopelagicaceae; genus CALMJB01. Next base: position 6,923 of record CALMJB010000084.1, read on the forward strand.
ATTCGATGTGCTTCTGATATGCAGTTGTTTCTAGAGCAAATTGACCGTTTAGTGATCGAACGGGGCGTAACCAAAAATCGGGAATTTCCCCTGTCTGCCAAGTTAAAAATTTCAAATATTGATTGGTTGGTTCGTACCATCCAGAAATGGGGAGGCAAAATTCAAATCGAATCGCCTGCCGAACTTAAAGAAAAGGTCCGTAAATTGGCAATTGAATCACTGGCAAACTATGAAAAACATTGATTTGATAGACTCGTAATATGAATCTGGATCGTCCATGGCACATTTTGGTGCTTTTAATAGTGATTGTGTTGCTGTTTGGATCTAAGCGGTTACCTGATTCGGCTCGCTCTCTTGCAAAATCTTTACGCATTTTCAAATCTGAACTAAAAGATGGCGATAAGAACTCAAAAGATTCTGATCAAGACAAAAAGTAATTAGTTTCATCGTGGCAAAGTCCTCAGATGGAAAGATGCCACTTTTAGGGCATATCAAAGAGTTTCGTTCCCGAGTAATTAAATCCGCGATAGCAATAGCGATTTTTTCGATCGCTGGATGGGCACTTTACGAACGAACAATCAGACTTTTAACGAAACCATTTTGCGATTTAGATGCACTGTCGAACATATCTGGTGCTCTTGGTTCTGCTAATCCCAGTTCTAGATCATGCGGAGCGCTATACATAAATGGATTATTAGGTCCATTCAATTTAGAGGTAAAGGTTTCACTTTTGACCGGCTTGATTCTGAGCGCGCCAATCTGGATTTATCAAATATGGGCGTTTATAACACCGGCGCTACATCGGCGAGAACGGCGAGCCACAATCGTTGTGATGCTGTTCAGTACGCCACTTTTTATTGTTGGTGCTTCTTTGGCTTATCTGTTACTACCACATGCGGTAAAAGTTCTGTTGGGCTTTACGCCGAACAATCTAAACAATTTAGTGCGCTTTGATGACTATCTAGATTTCGTATTGCGGTTAATTTTATTATTCGGAGTTGCCTTCACATTTCCAGTTTTTTTAGTTGCGCTTAATTTTCTCGGAGTATTAAGTGGAAAAACTATATTAAAACCTTGGCGAATTGTGGTTTTTCTAATATTTCTATTTACAGCCGCTTTTACGCCAACGCCAGATCCGATCACAATGACTTTATTGGCTATCCCGATGTGTTTACTCTATTTCACAAGTGGCTTGATTGGATTATTCATTGATCGCCGTCGTAGTAAATAAAAGTTCTGGCAAGGGCCTGGCTAAATCTTTACTGCCTGAGCTAGAACACCTTAATGATCGTTCAAATGAGATTGAGTTAATTGCGGAAGATTCCGAATCTCAAACAATACAAAGTCTTAAGTCTTTATCATCTGACAAAGACTTAAGTGGCGATATCTATATTGCCTTAGGCGGAGATGGCTTAATCAATCTTTGTGTTCAAGAAATCAAACGTCGTGGCACGGAAGTAAAGGGTTTGCTGGTGTATCCGTGCGGAACTGGTAACGATTTTGCAAAATGCAATAACCAAAAGCCATTCGATTTACAGATTTTGCCCGATCTATCGAAAGGTAACTATTCCCAAAAGCCTATTGACCTCGGTCGGGTTAAAGGCCAAAGCAATACGACTAGATATTTTGGACAAGTACTTAGCACTGGTTTTGATTCATTGGTCAATGAAAGAGCCAATCGATTTAAATTCATTCGGGGTAAAATCAAATACACAATCGCAACCTTGATGGTGTTAATGCGTTTTAAGCCGATGAAGTACCAAATCGAAATCGATGGCCGACGAATATCAACTTCAGCAATGCTGGTCTCTGTCGCCAACGGCCATACTTATGGTGGCGGAATGCAAATAGTTCCACATGCAAAAAATGACGATGGTTTTTTGGATTTGATAATCCTCGCACCAGTTTCAAAATTTGAATTATTGAGGGTATTTCCAAAGGTATTTAAAGGCAGGCATGTTAATCATCCAAAAGTGTCCTTTCACCGAGGTAAAAATATTGAAATCGATATCGTCGGTGAGGAAGTTCATTTTGCTTACGCAGATGGCGAACGATTCTTCCCATTGCCTATTTCAATCGCTATTGAAGAAAAGTCTTTACCAATTTTGCAATTATCAAATTTTAATGAGCGGTAAGAGATGAGCAATTTATCTCCGGCAGCGGCATTTGCTCGTGCAAAACGTAAACAATCGGAAAACCGACAACATCCAGAATCAATTAAGTATTTTCAATCACTCAAATTCTTACCCGATGATTTTCAAGTTCAAGCTTGCCAAGCACTGGAAGAGGGTTATGGAGTACTAGTAGCGGCTCCTACTGGAGCAGGTAAAACTATTGTGGGTGAGTTTGCTGCACGGTTGGCAACGAATGAGGGAACAAAATGCTTTTACACCACACCCATTAAAGCTCTTTCCAATCAGAAATTTAATGAGTTAACCGAAAAATTTGGCGCAGCTTCTGTCGGACTATTAACTGGAGATAGCAATATAAATCCAGAGGCACAGGTAGTAGTGATGACAACCGAAGTGCTGCGCAACATGATCTATTCAAATTCAGCAAACCTAAAAAATCTTAGATATGTGGTGATGGATGAGGTGCATTACTTAGCGGATAAGTTTCGCGGCGCGGTTTGGGAAGAGATACTGATTCATCTGCCGGAAATGGTACGAATCGTTTCACTCTCTGCGACAGTTTCAAATGCTGAGGAGTTTGGCGAATGGTTGCAAATGGTGCGCGGTGAAACCAAAGTAATTGTCAGCGAGATTCGACCGGTCCCGTTGTATCAGCACGTTTTCTTTGGCAATCGACTACTAGATTTATTTGGCGAAGAAGGCAAATTGAATCCAGAGCTTATGCGGATGGAGCGAAACACCTTCAAGAGTGTGAAAGGCAATTGGTCGAACAAGGACCGTCAGCCCAAGCCCTTAACCAGACCAGAAGTTATTTCCAGATTACAAAAAGAAAACCTTCTACCGGCAATCACCTTCATTTTTTCTCGCAATGGTTGCGATCAAGCGGTGCGGCAATGTGTTTTAGCGGGTCTGCGATTAAATGAGCAAAAGGAAATCGATGAAATTAAGAAAATTGCATCCAGCAATATCAAAGATATTCCGGTTGAAGATTTAGCGGTGATTGGCTACTACGAATGGATGGAAGGTTTGCAGCGCGGAGTAGCAGCTCATCATGCCGGTTTATTGCCAGCATTCAAAGTAACTGTTGAACAACTTTTCCAAAAAGGTTTGATTAAAGCGGTGTTCGCAACTGAAACGTTGGCCCTTGGAATAAATATGCCAGCGCGTACCGTGGTGTTGGAGAAATTAAGTAAATGGAATGGTGAATCGCATGTACCAATTTCAGCGGGGGAGTACACACAGTTAACTGGTCGAGCTGGGCGGCGAGGAATAGATATTGAAGGCAACGCGGTAATCATGTGGAACAAAGATTTAGATTCAAGTTCAATCGGTATGTTGGCAGCTACCAGAACTTATCCATTGCGCAGTTCTTTTAAGCCAAGTTATAACATGTCGATAAATCTAATTGCCCGAGTTGATTATGAGGCTGCTCGGGGATTATTGGAACAGTCCTTGGCACAGTTTCAAGCCGATAAAGCGGTAGTGGGACTAGCAAAACAGGTAACAAAAACCGAGCGACTAAAAGCTGAGCTGATTAATACATTTGAACAAACTGCTGAAGTTGATGGCAAAAATGATGCTCGCGCTTTAGCTAAGCAACAAGATCGCCTACGCAGATTAGATCAGGAGATTGCTGGCTTAAATAATCGAATAGAAAGTCGTACCAATGTAATTGCTAAAAGATTTGATCGAATTTTGACGATTTTGAGAAAGTACGAATACATAGAAGCAGATCAGGTCACGCAGTGGGGAAAATTGCTAGGCAAAATTTATGCCGAAAGTGATCTCTTGCTCGCGGAATTAATCAGACGGCGGATTTTCAATGAGTTGGCACCTCGCGAATTAGTAGCGGTTATTTCTGCCATCGTATTCGAATCTCGTTTAGATGAAGAGTTTCAAATTCCAAAAGGTCCCACCACAAACGCACTGCAAAAGCTTTCAAAAATCTGGGGTGAAATTAATGAGGAAGAAATCGCTCACAGGGTGGAACCTTCCCGCGCGCCGGATTTTGGATTTTGCTCGATTAGTTACAAGTGGGCGAGCGGACAATCACTTACATCTGTCCTAAAAAGTACCGAATTAACCGTTGGCGATTTTGTTAGAAGCATGAAGCAAATCGTCGATCTGCTGCGACAACTTTCATTAATTGCACCAGATTTAAAGGAAATTTGTGAGCGAGCATTGAATTTAATCGATCGGGGAGTCATCGCTTTTGCCACAGTCTAAAGATTTATTAATGCTATTTGATAGCGCTTCACTTTGGTATCGCGCTTATTACGGCATGCCAGATACTTTGCTTGGCGCTAATGGAAAACCAGTCAATGCCATCAAAGGTTTCCTAGATATGAGTGCCAGATTGATTGCGAAGTATCAACCTTCGCAGGTGATTTTTTGTCTGGACGGTGATTGGCGACCATCGTGGCGGGTAGAACTTTTCGCTGGATATAAAACTAATCGGTTAGCGGAAGATGGCACGGAAGAAGCAGAACCAGATCTGCTAACTGATCAAATTCCGGTAATTCTAGATGTGTTAGAGGCGATTGGTTTTCCAGTAGTCGGGTTAGATGATTTTGAAGCAGATGATGTGATTGCTAGTTATTGCCGTCAATCGAAAAGTCCAGTTCGAATTGTGACCGGGGATCGAGATTTATTCCAATTAGTTGATGATGCGCTAGATAAAAAGATTGTTTATTTGGCCAAAGGAATTTCTAATCATGATTTGGTGGATGAAAAATATATTAGTGAGCGTTTTGAAATTCCCGCATCACGGTACGGTTTATTTGCCAGCATTCGCGGCGATGCCTCTGACGGTTTACCGGGCATCAAAGGCATAGGTGAAAAGGGAGCAGCAGTTTTAGCAAGAGAGTTTGAAAATATGGCGCAGGTAATTAAATCTGCACAAAGTGATGAACAAATACCGCTGAAACTGCGATCGAAGGTACTGCAAGATATCGAGTACGCAAATATTGCCGAGCGGCTTACCGCATGTCGTACCGATTTGGTTTTGCCAAAAAATTTAGGACCGATGCCGAGCCAGATAAGTGATTTAAAAAAACTAGAAATCATTAAACAGGAATACTCTTTAAATACAAATATTGAGCGAATACTTTCGGTGGTGAAACCATCATGATTTCTCTTGTAATTAATGTTTTGGCCGGATGGTTATCCAGTTTAAGTTTTGCACCATCACTATGGTGGATTACCGCTTTTGTCGGATTATCTATTTGGCATCGCACTATTGTTTCTGCAAACTTAAGAGCAGCAATGTTGCGAAGTTTAGTTTTCTATCTTGCGCTCTCATTTTCGACGATATGGTGGACTGGCATTTACGTCGGCGTATTAGCTCCAATTGCCATCTCTATTTATCAATCTGCTCTATTTGCTCTTATTCCATTCGTAGTTAGATTATTTAGAAGTAACTCAGCTTTTACCTATGCCGGTCTTTTAGTGATGTTTGAGTGGGTAATTCGCAGTTGGCCATTTGGGGGATTTGGATGGATCAGGTTTGGCTTCACACAAGTCAATTCGCCATTAACAGCATTTCTGCCATTTATTGGAGTTGCCGGTTTATCTTTCTTAGTTGCGATAATAAGTTTTAAAGCAAAATCTCGTTTGATCTTGTTGGTTTTGATCACCTTCTTGTTAGTTAATCTGCTACCAAATGGCACAAAAGTACAAGCGAATCAAACTTTAAAAATTGCGTTGATTCAGGGCGGCGTTAGTCAACTTGGGTTTGATTTCAACAAGAATCCAACTGAAGTTTTTCGCAGACACTTAGCGCAAACCGAAAGCAGCATTGTAAAAAATGAGGTGGATCTAATCATCTGGCCAGAGAATTCAGTTGATGTTGATTTATCTAGCCATCCTGAAATAGCAAGAGATATTTCTGATTTAAGCACCAAATTGAACACACCAATTTTAGTCGGAGAAGTCGCTAATAATGGCACTGATGCGACATCTAAAAAATTGAGTAATCAATCAATACTTTTCAGTCCAAACCCTCAGAAAATCTATATCAAGAGATATCTAACTCCATTTGGGGAATTCATTCCGCTGCGTGATTTTTTTGGAAAATTTTCTGGTTATACAGAGAACGTAATTGATTTTCAAGGCGGGGATAAGGCTGTGCTTTTTCAAGTAAAAGATTTAAATTTCAACTCTAAAATCTGTTATGAACTGCTCAGTGATAGCCAAAATCGGGAAGTTGCCGATTTTTCGATAGTGCAAACAAATAATGCAACTTTTGGATACACAAAGCAGTTAGAGCAACAGTTAGCAATTGCCAAAATTCGCGCTATCGAAAGCGGTCGCTATTTTGCTTATGTTTCAACTACCGGAATAACTTCTGTGATTGATCCAAATGGCAAAGTGACTGAATTTGTACCAAAGTTCAAGGCGCAAACCCTCAATTATGAAGTTCCAAAGGTCTCAGGCAAGACAATTGCACAACGGCTGGGATTTCTGGTTGAACCGGTAATATTGATTTTGATGTTACTACAAGCTCTATCTACAAGGACCAGAATTAGTTGGCTTCGTAGATTTAGAATTTTGGACAAGAAATAAACTTATGAAAAAAGTCTTGATTGTCGTACCAACTTATAATGAGTCAGAGAGTATTCGCACATTAATAAACCGAATTGATAAAGTGCGATCAAATATTTCTGATAGATATCAAATTGACTTACTAGTTGTCGACGATAATTCACCAGACAAAACTGCCGACATAGTCGAATCGCTGAATTTAGCGTGGGTTAAGATTCTAAAAAAGGCTAAAAAATCTGGATTAGGACCAGCATATTTATCCGGATTTAAATGGGGTTTAGCTGCCGGTTATGAGAAATTGATGGAAATGGATGCGGATTTGAGCCATCAACCTGAACAAATTCCCGATCTGCTACATGCCTCGCAATCTGCTGACTTAGTTATTGGCACCAGATGGATGCCTGGGGGAAAAGTTGAGAACTGGCCAGTTCATCGTCAGTTAATCTCACGAGCTGGCACAACTTATGCATCAATTATGTTGCGCATGAGATACAAAGATCTAACCTCTGGTTTTAGAGTTTTAGATGCTAAATTCCTAAATTCATTAAACTTCAATGAGATTTCTACCAAAGGTTATGGATTTCAGATCGAGATGGCGCTATTGGCGTATAAGAAGAATTTCAAGATTGCGCAGGTGCCAATTACATTTGTTGAAAGAGCGCAGGGAAGATCGAAAATGACCCTAGATATTGTCTTTGAAGCCTGGAAGATGGTGACGATTTGGGGTTTAACTAACCGCCGATAATGAACATTATGTCAAGTAAAAGATGGCTGACCGCTTAGGCATACTCAGAGATCGGTACACACGCACAAACTAAATTCCTATCCCCGTGTGCCCCATCGATTCTGCGCACCGTTGGCCAATACTTTCCAACTCGACCCATTCCAATCTGTCGACCATTTGGAAAAGCAGCAATTTCGCGAGAATATTTTCGATCCCATTTCTCTGCTAACAAATCATTGGCGGTATGGGGTGCAAATCGCAAAGGTGATTCTTCAACTGTTAACTTGCCGGTTTCGATCTCTCGAATTTCATCTCGAATCGAGCGCATTGCGGCCAGGAATCGGTCTAATTCTCGAATGTCTTCACTCTCGGTGGGCTCGATCATCATTGTGCCAGCAACTGGAAATGAAACCGTTGGCGCATGGAAACCATGATCCATTAATCGTTTAGCCACATCATCAACAGTTACACCAGTTTGCTTGGTAATTTCTCTTAAATCAATAATGCATTCATGGGCAATTAATCCGCTCTCGCCTTTATAAAGAATTGGAAAATCACTATCTAACTTTTTAGCTAAGTAGTTCGCCGATAAAATCGCTACCGATGTAGCTTTCTTAAGCCCAGCTGCGCCCATCATCCGGATATACATCCAAGAAATTGGCAAAATTGAGGCTGATCCGTATGGCGCCGCCGAAACCGGACCAACTACCGAACTTTGATCGCTAGCCGATTTACTTTCGGAATACTCTTTACTTGGTAAGTACTTACTCAGATGCGCCCTAGCAATTACTGGACCGACACCTGGACCGCCACCGCCATGTGGAATACAAAAAGTCTTATGCAAATTAAGATGCGAAACATCTGCCCCAAATTTTCCAGGTTTCGCTAAGCCCACCAATGCGTTCAAATTTGCGCCGTCAACGTATACCTGTCCCCCAGCATCATGAATTAAGGCACAGATTTCAGATATCGCTGATTCGAAAACTCCGTGCGTCGATGGATAAGTAACCATAAGAGCCGCAATCTGATTTTCATATTGGGCAATCTTTTCTTTGATATCTGAGACTGAAACATTTCCTAGGTCATCACATTTAATTACTACGACTTGCATGCCCGCCATAACTGCAGATGCAGCATTGGTGCCATGAGCACTTTCTGGAATCAAGCAAATCTTTCGATTTGCACCACCATTTGCATCGAGATAGTTTCTAATTGCTAGTAATCCGGCGAACTCACCTTGCGAACCAGCATTTGGTTGCAGTGAAACTACATCGTATCCGGTAATTTCAGTTAGCCACTTAGATAATTGCTCGATCAATTCGATGTAACCGCTGGTTTGATTTACCGGTGCAAATGGATGAATAAGAGAAAACTCTGGCCAAGTTATGGGAATCATTTCGGCGGTAGCGTTTAATTTCATGGTGCAAGATCCGAGTGGAATCATGGTTCGATCAAGAGCCAAATCGCGATCTGCCAAATTGCGCATGTATCTCAACATGGCAGTTTCAGAGTGGTATGTATTAAAAATTGGATGCTGCAGAAAATCAGTTTTACGTTGCAAGTGTGAATCAATATCGATTTTTCGATTTACTGCAGTTCCTTTTGGCAGATCAAAAATCTCACAGAGTTTGGCTAATTCCGCTTCATCTGAAAATTCATCAAAGGAAACCCCGAGAGCTTGTTGATTTTGTCGCAAATTAAATCCACCCGAAACCGCTCTTTGAGACAAAGTATTGGCGTCTTTGCCCTTTGGGAAACCAGTAATAGTTAACGTGTCGAAAAACTTATCGCTGGCGATTTGGTAACCGTTTTCTATCAATATCTTTGCAAAATTCGCGGTTAACGAATGTACCCGCGCCGCGATTGCCTTTAATCCTGAAGGACCATGCCAAATCGCATACAGAGCAGAAATAACGGCCAAGAGTACTTGGGCGGTACAAATATTTGAGGTGGCTTTATCGCGACGAATGTGTTGTTCTCTAGTTTGGAGTGCCAATCGATAAGCCGGTTCACCATTTGCGTCGACACTTTGTCCGACCAAGCGACCTGGTAGAGATCTTTCAAGTCCAGTTCTAATTGCCAGAAATCCGGCGTGCGGTCCCCCGAAACCCATCGGAGTACCAAAACGCTGTGCACTTCCAACTGCTATATCGCCACCTAATTCAGCAACTGATTTATGCAAAGTTAAAAAGAGTGGATCGGTATCAAATATTGCTAGTGCATTTTTCTGGTGCAACCAAGTAACCAAATTACTTGGGTCATTAACCGCTCCGTTGGAGTTTGGATAAGCAATCAAGCCAGCAAAGATTTCAGTGTTCTCAAAATCCTTTACATTGAAACTATCTGATGAAAAATCTACGAGTTTGGCTTTAAGTCCAAGCGGTTTTACGCGAGTAGCAATCACAGATTTAACTTGTGGGTGAAGATTGATATCTATCAAACAAATTGCATCATCGGAAGCTTTCGAAGTTCGATGGGCAAGCGTAATCGCTTCAGCTGCGGCGGTTGCTTCATCTAACATGGAGGCATTTGCAATTGGTAAACCGGTTAAATCAGAGATCAATGTTTGAAATGCAAATAAAACTTCAAGCCGACCTTGACTGATTTCAGGTTGATACGGAGTGTAGGCGGTGTACCAGGCGGGATTTTCTAAAACATTTCTTAAAATAACGTTTGGTAATTTGGTTCCGTAATAGCCCATGCCGATCATTGAACGTTTAATCTGATTTTTAGCAGCAATTGTTCTTATTTCAGAAATAGCTTGCTCTTCTGAAATCGGATCTGGCAAATCCAGGGCATTTTTCCAAAAAATATTATTTGGAACAATTTTTGAAATAAATTCATCAAGGGAATTGAAGCCAAGATCCATAAGCATGGTTTTAATTTGGTACTCGTTTGGACCAATATGTCGATCAGAGAACTGATGACGAATGTCGGAATCAGGACGACTCACTTAACGTTCACTCCCCTACTAACTGTGAAACTTGCGTTTTTGTTTCTTAGCGGGGAATAAGAATAAAGCCTTAGGCGCCTTTTCGCTTTCTACGTTCTGCTAGTTCATCATTAGTTTGCTCACCGGCAACTGCCACACCGGTTTCAGGATCTTCTCCTTGCAGATGTGACAGCGATCCTGCTAATTCATTCCAAACTTTTCCGATAGCTATTCCGAAAACTCCTTGGCCACCCTGCAATAAGTCAACAATTTCATCTGGGCTAGTGCACTCATAGATCGAAACTCCGTCGCTCATCAGAGTCATCTTTTCAAGATCCTCTTCGCCGCGATTACGTAGATGTTCGACCGCAGTACGAATATTTTGTAGCGAGACTCCAGTATCTAAAAGTCTTTTAACAATCTTTAAAACCAAAATATCGTTGAAACTATAAAGTCTCTGTGAACCAGAGCCTGAAGCAGATTGCACACTTGGTACAACCAGTTCAGTGCGTGCCCAGTAATCTAATTGTCGATAAGAAATTCCCGCTGCAACACAAGCGGTTGCACCGCGGTATCCAATTGATTGATTGCCTTGCTTCATGGGGAACTCAATTCTATGGGGAATGGCTAATTTTAAAACAGGCGGTTTGCGCTTGCTGGCACCGACACGAATTCGGGTGGCCGGTATTTGTCGGTTTAGCCGGCGAAATCCTCTGGCTTTATCTGGTCGAGGAACTCTTTGAATTTTTCTACCTCATCTTCGGCCTGATCTGGGATTTCAATTCCAGCTTCTGAGAGTAAATCTTGATTGGCCAGAATTGGCGCACCCGAACGCAATGCAAGTGCAATCGCATCACTTGGCCGAGCTGAAACTTTTGAACCATTTTCAAAATTTAATTGTGCGTAAAAAACCCCATCCTTTATTTCAGTTATATAAACAGTATTTAATTGTGTACCAAGTTCATCAATTACATTTTTTATCAAATCATGCGTAAGAGGTCTTGGCGGTTTCACTTGTTGTTGTGCGAATGCGATTGCGGTCGCTTCCACCGCGCCTACCCAGATCGGCAGATAACGAACGCCAGTCTGTTCTTTTAATAAAACTATTGGTTGATTTGAAGGAAGTTCGACGCGAACTCCTATTACATCGACGCTGCGATACTTTGCAGAAGTTGAATTGGAATCAGTTTCTTTATCGGTCACGGTATGACTCTAATTGTTAACGGCTGCGATGCAACCCAGCACGTACCAGCGCGGCATGCAGCTTTATCGAAAGCGATGAAATTTCTCGTTCCGCTTCCTGTGCTCTGGCTTTGGCGTCACTTGATTTTTGGCGAGCCAGCGGAATGGTTACTTGTTCAACTAATCCAACTTCGCGATCGGCTGCAGTTTTGAAAGATTTCAAATGTCTGGCTTCAATTCCAAAGTTTGTAAACTCATTTATTGCTTTAGCTACCTCGAGGGCATCGCCGTCGAAGTACCTGCCTTTCATTTGAATAAATCCAAATGACTCTAACTCTGAGATTTGGCTGTCACTTATTCCGGCGGCAGCTGCGAATTCAGAGCGCGATAATTTAATTTCATCGGATGGGGCAAACAAAGGTGCAATTGCATCGGCTGATGCATTTAACAATCTAGGCGAAGCTTGCGTATTTGAATTCTTTGCCGGTTGCAAGCCCCGATCTAGGGCATCCAAATTTTCTTTTATTACCCGAAGTGGCAGATATTGATCACGTTGTGCCATCAACACATATCGAAGTCTTTCTAAGTCAGTTGTAGTGAATTTGCGGTAACCAGAGGGAGTTCGCTGCGGATCTATTAAACCTTCAGATTCCAAGAACCGAATCTTAGAAATCGTGATGTCGGAAAATTCTGGTCTTAATCTTGAAAGAACTTCTCCGATACTTAAATATGCCCGGGCGGGAACGCTCATTATTTTTTTCCTGTTCGTTTTTAGTTCGTTAATTTCTTGGCGGTTTTGGTGAAAATATTCAAATGAAACTTTCCAATTTGAATCTCATCCCCTGGTTTTAATACTGATTGGGCACGAATTACCGAATTCACATAAGTTCCATTCAGACTGCCCAGATCTTTTAGAGATAAGGAATTGCTTACGTTGTCGATTTTTATGACTACGTGCGATCTTGAAACGGTGATGTCATCTAACACCACATCATTTTTCATCTCTCTGCCGATGTAAATTTCCGGCTTATTAACTAAAAACCTTGCTCCGATTCCTGGCCCTTTTGAAATTACCAGCAATGCTTGATCCTCTTTGAGTTTTTCTATTACTGCTTGAGTATCAGGAGGCAATTTCTTGAGTTGGTTTAAATAGTTTTGCTCGAAACTTGTTGAATTTTCAGAATTATTTGCATTGACTGCATCCGGAACAGATCGCAATTGATTCAGGTGAATAGTCGCGGTCAGATCGACCGGTTTTTGCTTGGAACTTTCACTCACCTAAACTCCTAAGGTTCAACTTGAGGATGACACTAATAGTGCGGTGCAGGCAGGTCAAGCGATAAGGCCTTGGTATCCATTCGCGTCTAGTAGTGAATTTGGTGTCGATTCCAACTTAATTTTTGCAATCCATCCGCTGCCATATGGATCTTGGTTTAGGGCTTCAGGCTTTTTTTCTAATTCACTATTAATTTCAGTAACGGTTCCGCTAACTGGCGAATAGATTTCTGATACTGACTTAGTTGATTCCACTTCTCCGCAAACTTTTCCCTCGCTGACTTTTTCGCCCACTTTAGGAAGTTGCACATAGACAATATCTCCAAGCGATGATTGCGCGTAATCGGTGATACCAATTGTCACAGTCGCATCTTTTTCAACGGATCCTTTGATCCACTCATGTTCTTTTGAATACTTTAAGTCGGCGGGAATATTCATTTTCTCAGTCTATCCATTTCTTTTTGTGTGCCTATTCAACAGATTGCTACCGCGAGAAAAGTATTCGATACCGGTGAATAGGTAAAGGGCTATTCCCCATATGCCAAAGCTCCAACCCAAAACGTATGGCAATGTGTTCAGCCAAGAAGCCGAATCGATAACGGAAATACTCG
>CALMJB010000085.1 GCA_937864205.1 uncultured Actinomycetes bacterium
TTTAACCAGTGTCAAATACATCTCGCAACCAAGACAAATCTTGAAAATCGCATTCAATAATGCCGCAGCCAGCGCGAAACTCGCGAAAATGAAAAACACTTCAATTGAATTGGTGATTAGAGAAATCGAAGCAACTAACGAAAATAAGAATCCGATTAATTGAGCAAACTTGGGTGGTCTAATATCTTCTTTTGGTACTTCACCTTTCAAACGTGGTTGTACAAAACGGCGATAAACCCATGCGTACGGAGTATCGGTTGGGCCAGTGAACGCTCCGATCGCAAAGACTGCGGTTTGCCAAATGAGTAATGGTAAATATTCAGTAGCCAGCACAATTAAAAAAACAACTGAAGTAATTGCCGCCCCAAATCTTGGACCGCGGGCATCAATTTCAATAATAGGTTTTGGTGTATTTAATGTCATGCACAAATTTTAGATAACTGTTAAGAATCATGCGAGTTGCAAACTAGTTGCATTAACTAAATGCAACTGCAGAATTATTTTAGATTTACTGCGTTTTTGCAGATTACTGTGTGTTCTGAATCAAACTTTCTATCGCTAATTTAGCCTGATCGCGCTTAATCGGACCGGAAAATCTGCCGATACTTTTACCGGATTTTGAAAGCAGGAATACCGTCGGTGTGGATAACACCTTTAATTTATTTACCGAATCCAAATTTGATTCAGCATCTAATTCTTGAAATTTCATACCCGGGTAATTTTTAACTAATTCATTTAACATCAATTTATTTGCTCGGCACGAGCTGCAAAATGCCGTCGAAAATTGCACCAGAGTTCCCACTTCGCCTAACTTCTCTTTCGAAATCAATTTGGAGAACTCATTATGGAAATTGTTTAACGATAACTTCTTAAACCCACCGCGATTTCGCTGCAGCGAAAAACCAATAGCAAGGACTGCACAAACGACAATCAAAATTGAAACCGAACGATTCACCAAGGTATTCTTCCACGTCTTATGTCACATATCCTGTTGTTAACAAACACTATGGGGGCTAGTGCTGAAGTTTTGCCAGCGCTGGGTTTGTTGCAACACCAAGTAAAGATTTTGCCTGCCGAATCTTCAGTTTTGATTGATGTGCCAGATTTTGATTGCGTATTAATAGATTCTCGAAAAGATTTTCCAAATGTAAAAAGTTTTACAAAAATACTGATTACCACCGGAATAAATTCGCCAATTATTGGAATCACCACCGAAGGTGGATTAGCTGCAATTAATTCCGATTGGGGATTTGATGATGTAATCCTTGATACCGCAGGTCCGGCAGAAGTAGATGCCCGCATTCGAATTGCAATCAGTAAAAAACATGTTGTCACTGGTGCAAACCAAATAGCGACCGAGATCAAAAGTGGTGATGTAGTAATTGATGAGAGCTCTTACACTGCAAAATTACGAGGACGCACACTGGATTTAACCTTCAAAGAGTTTGAATTACTTAAATACTTAGCGCAACATCCAGGTCGGGTCTTCACCCGCGCACAGTTGCTTCAGGAAATTTGGGATTATGACTATTTTGGTGGCACCCGCACCGTCGATGTACACATACGAAGATTGAGATCAAAACTTGGTCCGGAATTTGAAGCCATCATCGATACGGTTCGAAATGTTGGATATCGCTTCAGTACCAAAACATCTGAATCTATTGAAAACCTACAGTAATTTTGCAATTACTTTCCCGTTTAAATCCAGATCAAAAAGATAAAGTTTTAACTCTTGTTGAATTAGCAACTGTTTTCGATGGCATCAACCCATTCGCAGAACATGTGCTTTTACATCTAGAACATGGTGGAGATCTAGCCGATCAACATTTGGTTGTCGAAAAAAATAATCAATTAGTTGCATATGCCCACATAGATGCAACCGACCAAGTGCTTGGTCCGAGCGTTGAAATGGTTGTTGACCCAAGCCAGCGAAATCGCGGAATTGGCAAACAAGTTTTAGAAATAGTGATTAAAGAGTTTGGTACAAATATCAGATTATGGTCGCACGGTGAATTGGATTCTGCTAAAAAATTAGCGGAAAGTTTTGGATTCGAAAAGGTTCGCACCGTAATTCAAATGCGCCGAAATCTAGATAATCTGCCCGAACTTCCAAAGAATGAATTTAAGGTTCGAACTTTCTTGCCAGGGCTGGATGATTTGGCCTGGCTTGAATTAAATAGAAAAGTTTTTAAAGCTCATCCAGAGCAAGGTAGGTGGAAAGAGAAAGACTTATCGATTCGCATAAGCGAAGATTGGTTTGATGCTGCTGGTTTTTTTCTTGTGGAAGAAGACCAGCAAATAATTGCCTTTTGCTGGACCAAAATTCACAGCCATAGTCACATCGATAATAAGCATCATCAAATTGGTGAGCTTTACATTACGGGCGTTGATTCTGAATATGAAGGTAAGGGATTGGGAAAATTTCTAACAATCTTAGGAATGCAACATTTAGCCAGAAAAGGTTTGCATCAAGTTTTACTTTACACAGATTTAGAAAATGATCGCGCAATCAGACTTTATGAAAAATTGGGTTTTACTGAAATTAGTCGCGATGTTATGTATAAAAAGGCTTAAATTAACTAACAAGTTCAGCACACATTGCATCAAAGGCTGATGTGTGGGCTGCGATATCTGCCTCACTGGTCTGCGGCGAAATTAGCGCCATATTGTGAAATGGCGTGAGTAGAAATCCATCATTTAGTAAACGCAGATGTATGTATTGCTCTAATTCGAAATCTGCTGCCATCATCGCTTCTCGACCATTTTTAGGAGCGGTCGGTCTAAATAAATATTCACCTCGCGCCCCTAGCCTTGAGCAGTACCAAGGAAGTTGGTATTTCTTAATAGCAGCATCGACGCCATCGCACCAAAGATTTCCCAGCGGAATCATCTTTGCAAAAGCAGAATCAGTTAGTACTTCACTTAATGTGGCTCGCATCGCTGCCAGTGACAAGGCATTTCCCGCTAACGTGCCACCAATTCCACCGGTATCAATAACTTCACGTTCTACTTTTTTAGAGATTTGATCAGCCACTTTTTCACTCATGCCAAATGTTCCAACTGGTAAGCCGCCACCAATTGCTTTTCCGATAGTTAAAAAATCTGGTTTGAGATTTAATTGCTTTGTCATTCCACCAGGGCCAACTGAAATGGTATGGGTCTCATCAATTATCCAAAGTGCGCCATACTTTTTAGCCAATTCGCCAACAGCCTTCAAATATCCATCTTCAGGTAAAACTATTCCGACATTTGTCATCGCCGGTTCCATCAAAATACAAGCCACTTGACCAGTTGCAAGTGCTTTTTCCATCGCAGGTAAATCATTGAAGTCAACCACGATTGTGGTTTGCTCTAACGAAACTGGCGCGCCGATATTTCCTTCGCGCGAAATTGTTTTTCCACTTTGATCAAGAGTTGCAAAAGTTTCATCCACGCTTCCGTGATAACACCGATCAATCACAATTACTTTTTGTTTTCCGGTTATCAATCTGGAATAACGAATCACATGGCGATTGGCATCGGTGGCAGAAACGGTGAACTGCCAATATGGCAAACCAAATCGCTTCGCTAATTCACTAGAAACTGCGATCGCATCTTCAGTTGGCAGCATCGCGGTCATTCCCTTTTTTAACTGATTTGCAATCGCGGCAACAGTTGGTTTTGGCGAGTGCCCAGTCATAGAACCGGTGTCACCTAAACAAAGATCAATGTAATTATTGCCATCGACATCAACAAAATGTGCGCCTTGTGCAGAATCAATAAAAATCGGATAAGCGCCCGGCCACTTAGACATCCAGGACATCGGAACTCCACCAGGCATATTCTGTTTTGCCCGTTCAAATAGTTGTCCTGATTTTGAATGGGTTTTTAAAAATCGCTCTGATTCAATTTGAAAAAGTTTTGCAAGATGATTTCGATCAATCTGCTTCATAACTTAAATTATCTCTTGTTTGGTAGGAGGTTTTGCGCCGCTGCGAGAAACCGTAATTGCGGCAGCTTTGGCCGCTCGAGAAATAACATTTTTTAGCCGTTCCCCTTTTAGATTTTCAATTCCGGATTCAAGAATGGCTTCGACAACGATTGCTCCGACGGTATCGCCCGCCCCTACGGTATCTGCAACATCTACATTAACCGCAGGTACTTCTACCATTTCATCTTTGGTAAAAGCAACTATTCCATTTTCACCTTTAGTCACAAAAATTAACTTGGTTTTTGCGCTCAAAAATTTGCGAACTACATCTGCTAATTGCAAATCTGGATATAACCATTGGCAATCTTCGATAGACATTTTGATTACATCAGATATTGATGCCCATCGCTGTACTGATTCTTGATATTTTTTTCGATCGGCAATTACCGCTGGGCGAACATTTGGATCAAAGACAATTTTTCCCTTTTTTCCAATTTCAACTGCCCACTTAAAAAGTGTTGAAGCGGCTGGTTCGACTACGGTTGCCAAAGTTCCGATATGTAGCAATTCGGGCGTATTTATTTTTGGATCAGGCAACCAATCGGTTGAGAAATCAAATGTCGCGGTATCTTTTAAAAGAAACTCATAGGACGCAACACCATCGTTAGATAATGAAACTACTGCAAGTGCGGTGGGCTTATCAATTAATTTTGAATACTTGATGTTCACGCCATCGGACAACAACTCTTTTCTGGCCATTTGACCATAAGTGTCAGTTGAAATTCCGTCGATGAAACAGGCATCAAACCCAAGTTTTGCTAATGCTTTTGCGGTATTTGCCGGGCCTCCGCCAACAATTGGAATTCGTTCACCATTCTTTGGAATGAGATCGATTAAGACCTCGCCACAAACCCAAACTTCGGAGTTCAAATACTTTCGCCTCTGCGAGCCAAGAACTCGGTAATAATTTCAACGCCAAGTAAGTGATCTTCTACTTGCGGTAATCCACTGATGATTAAAGTGCCAACAAACCCATCTTTCTTAGTTATTAGCGGCAATCCGCCACCATGTATCGCATGAGTTTCATCTTCAACTTTGTTTTCTTTATGCCAATCAATTCCGTTTTCTTCAGCGAGCACGCGCTCATAGATTGTGGAGTGGTGTTTCATCGCAACTACTCGAGCTTTGCGATTGATCCACCAATCATTTTCTGGTTTTGATCCAGTTAGTGCTGCCTTAAAAACCGTCCATTCACCGATTCGCACTTCCAGCGCGATGGGCAATTTTCGCTCGCGCCCTAATTGAACGCCGATTTCACCTATTTCAATCGCTAATGAATTATTTAAATCTTCCAAAACTAATGTTTGTTCTTCTTTTAAAAGTTGCGCACTTGAAAAATTGCCGGTGGTCATGTGAGAACTTTAAACTAAATATTTAAATCTGATTCCTTCGTGCTATAGGCAAACTTGCCCTCGCGATCAATTACCCAAGCAAAATACTCCAAAAATTGCGGTTGTTTGAACCATGCAATACCTGGTTCACCAACAACTATTAAAGCGGTCGCTAATGCTTCACAAACCGCGCCAACTGGCCCAACCACCGTTGCGCTTAATGAACCAATCGCGATCAAGTTCGTATAGGGATCAATAATGTGAGCTCGTTCGTATGTTCCACTGGTAGCTATTGCACAGTCTTGTAATTCAAACTCTTTCAATATTTGATTTTTGTTCTGTAAATCGCGTGGATCTCGAATTCCAATGCGCCAAGGTTTAACTTCGCCTTCCGTATATCTTGCGCCACGCACAGAGATATCGCCGGCCGCATTAATTAAACAATTATCAATCTGATGTGATTTTAAAATCTGACAACATTTATCGGCAGCCCAACCTTTTACGATTCCAGAGAAATCAACGCCACCTTTTACTGACCAAGGGTCAAACGCACCATTTGTTTGCGATTTTAACTTTTCACTAGTGAACCAAATTTCTTGAAGCCCAGCATCGCATTCGGGTAATTTAATTTCGCCCTTACGTAATTTAGAGATTTGAGAGTCTGCACGAAAGGTAGAGAAAATCTCATCAACTTTTTGTAAGAATTTTTCGCACTCTTCAAAACTTTTATCTAATTTAACGTGAGAATCACTAAAAGCTTCAAGCACAATAACCGTGCCCCAGGTTTCAATTTCCCCAAACTTTCGAATCAAATTTTAGAGACCAGCTTTTTTTATCGCCGATTTCAACGAATTCCAATAAGCCATTGATGTATATGAAACGCCAGAGACATATGGCAAAGCTTCGGCGGATTTAGATTTTATGGATTCTATTGAGATTTTCTGATCGGCTACGTAAGGATCAAGTTGATTAATTGCAAATGGTCCGCGACTGGCTGGCGATTGGTTGCCCGAAATTGCAGAGATTATTCCGTCTTTAAATGTAACTTTCACGGTGACCGTTCCCCATGATCTGCCTCGTTCTGATGCCTCAAATGGATTTCCGGTGAAGGTGCCACTGACAGCAGAACTTTGAGT
>CALMJB010000086.1 GCA_937864205.1 uncultured Actinomycetes bacterium
ATCGCCCAATCAATGTTGTTATTTAGCCAATCGCCGTATCGACCGGTTTTGATTGTTGAGGGATACCAATTTGTTGCGGCATTCTCCTTCAACAATTTATCTTTAATAGCAGTAGTTTTTATGTACCAAGAAGGTTGGGCGTAATACATCAAAACGGTATGGCAGCGCCAACAATGAGGATAAGAGTGTTCAAACTGGGTGTGCTTAAATAACACACCGCGTTCCTTTAGATCTTTGATCAGTAACTTATCGGCATCTTTGAAAAATTTTCCACCGACAATCGGCACATCAGTTTTGAAACTGCCATCTGCCAGAATTGGATTCACAACCGGCAAACCGTAATTTCGGGCAACTTGTAAATCATCGGCACCAAAAGCAGGGGATTGGTGAACTAATCCAGTTCCATCTTCAGTTGTTACGTAATCTGCTAGCACTACATAGTGCGCATCTGGAATTTCCACCAAATTAAATGGTGAAACATAGGTAGTACGTTCTAATTCTGATCCCATGAATTCTGCAATCACTTTGCTAGCGAATTTCTCAGTTAGTAATCCAGCTAAAGGTTGCGCGATTAAAAGTCGCTCACGTTTTTCAATTTCGGTGTTTTCAATTTCAATCACTTGATATTTAACTTTTGGATTCACTGCGACTGCGGTATTTGAAACCAATGTCCATGGCGTGGTGGTCCAAATTAAAAGGTCAGCTTTTAATTCTGCTAACTTGCCACTGGTCGCGCTCATGCGAACATAAACCGATGGATCTTGGCGATTTTCATAACCTTGCGCTAATTCATGATCTGATAACCCAGTGCCACACCGTGGGCAATATGGTGCAACTCGATGATCTTGTACCAACAAACCTTTTTTCCAAATTTGTTTTAGTGACCACCAAACGCTTTCAACATAATCAGGTGACATAGTCCAATATGCCTCTGAAAAATCCACCCAAAAGCCCATTCGTTTTGTCATCTCGGTGAACTCATCCACATGGCTTTGCACCGATGCTCGACATTTATCGTTGAATTTGGCTACCCCAAATTTTTCAATATCGGCTTTGCCAGAAAAACCCAACTCTTTTTCAACTGCAATCTCAACTGGTAATCCATGACAATCCCAGCCAGCTTTTCTAATTACTTGCTTGCCTTTCATCGTTTGAAAGCGCGGAAATACATCTTTAAATACTCGCGCTTCAATGTGATGAGTTCCGGGTTTGCCATTTGCAGTTGGCGGTCCCTCGTAAAAACTCCAACGCGGTTTACCTTCGCGATTGGTCACTGATTTTTCAAAGATATTGTATTTTTCCCAAAAACTTAATATCTGATTTTCCATCAACGGCAAGTCAATCTGGGCAGAAAGTACTTTTGCGCCAGAGGTAAGAGAATTAGGTTGATTAGAACTCACCCTTAATTCTAACCAACCGCAAATAAATTAATTAAAACCTATTCATTAAACCTATTAGAAACCGAGTAGAACGTTGAATACGAATCAAGCGAATAATGCGAGTGGGTTAGGCATATGTAAATTGATGGAATAACCTTTGCCTCTTCAGGGGGTATCAGTGGCTAAATCAGCAAAGAAAAGTAAGGCGCAAGCGAAAAGTAAATCGGCAACCAAATCCGCTACCAAATCAGGTTTCAAAACTTCAGGTAAAAGCGCGAAAGTTGTCGGTAAAACTTCCAGCAAAACTTC
>CALMJB010000087.1 GCA_937864205.1 uncultured Actinomycetes bacterium
GCGGCATAGACATTTGGCAAAGATGTCTGTTGATTTTTGTTAACTTTTACAATCACATTGGTATCAATATCAACTTTCATTTCAACTCCGAGCGCAGCAATTAATCCAGGGTCAGTGGTGAAGCCATAACCCACCGCCAATAAATCACATTCGACCGTGCGTACCTTTTTTACATTCCAATTTTTATCTAATTTAGCAATAGTCACCGAAACTAATTCGCCATTGGCATTTGATTGGGCGGCAATCACCGCTTCCTTAAATTTAGGTTTTAAGCCAGCTTTTAAAATAATCGAAAGATAAGACCAAGCCTCTGTTAATTTTGCAAAATTTAAAGCTAACTTGATTGCTCGCAAATTAAAAATAGTGCCGCTATTGGCTTCAAGAACTTCGACTACTTTTGCGCCAGCGTTTATTAATCCACTTGCCACTGGCAAAATGAATACGCCACTGCCAGCCACGACAATCTTTTTTCCAGCGATTACGCCTTGTCCTTTTAGTAATGCTTGTGCACCGCCGCAGGTCATTACTCCGGGGGTATCCCAACCGGGAAATGGCAAGGTGCGATCGTAAGCACCGGTTGCGACAATTAGTTTTTTACACAGCAACTCTTTTTCAACACCATTTTGCAGGATTCTTAAAAGAATCTGATCATTTTGATATTGGGCATTCCAAACTTGGGCATCAGACCAAATTTCAACATTTGATAATTGATTCACCGAAGCGATTTCAGCCAAGCCACTTTCTAAATCAAAATGCGCAACTGCTCGAGATTGCCATTCATCGGAAAGATGTCGCCAATACTGCCCACCTGGCTTGGGATTGTTATCAATCAATACGATCTTATTTAAATATGGCGCGGCACTTTTAGCCGCCGCTAATCCAGCCGGACCAGCACCAATGATTACCAACTCTGCTGTCTGCATTTTTTCGTTTTCAGATGAAGTCATAGTTTCGAGCCGATTTGGGTTTGCACATTCATATTTGGTAGAACCTGTACCAAGCAGGCGCGTTGATTTGCTACGCCGTTGATGCTGACCAAACAATCAAAACAAATTCCGATTCCACAAAACATTCCGCGTGGTTTATTTTCAAATCGGGTTTTACGCAATGAGCGTTTTCCACTTTCTAAAATCGCCGCACCAACAGTTTGACCTGAAACGGCACTAATTAATTCACCGTTAAATGTGAACTCAATATTCTTAGCGGGGGAATTAATCTCAGACAAACTGCGCCACCTTTTGAAATCTGGCTGGTGAGAATGCGGTTGCATCCATAAATGTAGGTTTGCCCAGCAACATTTCCGTAATTAATTGTCCTGATGCCGGTGCCAGCCCAACTCCGGCGCCTTCATGACCGGCGGCATGAAATAAACCTTTGATGTTTGAATCTTCACCAATCACCGGCAGATGATCTGGTGCGTATGGACGAAAGCCACGATAAGCACGAAGCAGCTGCAACGATTCCAAGATTGGAAAAATTGTGATTGCTTGCCTGGCTAACTGACGCAAGATTGGAACCGAAAACTCATTATTAAAGCCAACCCGTTCGCGAGATGAACCAATCAAAATTGTTCCGCTTTCAGTGCCTTCGATTACCGCAGATGATTGAAGTTGTGCGTCGCCAGATGCAACATTTGCAACATACTCTGCGTCATAAACTTTATGGTGAACCAGCTTTGGCGCCGCATTAGTTACCAAAATAAAGCCGCGCCTTGGCATTATTGGTAAATCTGAACCAGCTAGCCGGGCAATTTCGCCCGCCCATGTTCCGGTGGCATTTACTACCGCTGTTACTGGATAAGAACCTTTATCAGTTATAACTGTATTTACTTTTCCATCATTGCTTTTGATGGCAATTACATTTTCACCTGGATTAAACCGACCACCGCGTTTTTTAACGGCTCTAATCATTTGGGCAGCCGCCAACATTGGCTGGCACTGAGCGTCTTGCGGATAAAGAACGGCAAATTCAATTTCTTTAGAAATATTTGGTTCGACTTGCAATAACTCTTTTTGATTGAGAATTTGCGTTGAAATTCCATTTTCATCTTGGTGTTTAACTAATTTTTTCAAAGTTTCTATTCCTGCGGCGGAACGACTTACAACGATTCCGCCTTTTGGTTCTAACTCAAAGCCACCACCGATATCGGTATTAATTTCAAACCAAAGGTCTCGAGACCGTTTAGCTAAAGTAATTTCCGACACGATCTCTTTGTCAGAGACCAAAATATTTCCTTCACCAGCACCGGTGGTGCCACTAGAAACTGGACCACGATCAATGATTTGAACTTTAAAGCCGGCATTTGTGAGTGCCAATGCGCAGGATGCGCCAACAACTCCGGCACCAATTACAACAACATCGGGTGCGGACATGCCGCTTAATTTATCTTAAGAACCAGGTAACTGAGAGGTTGACGGAAATTGTCTGCTCACCTAAATCTATTTGCGTAGATTCTGCACCAGTCTTTGCACCAGCAACCATCATCGGTACTGGTTGTGGTTGCACCTGTGCCTCATTGATGAATTGAACTTTTCCAAGTTTGGCGCCAGAAAGTTTTGCATAACTTTCTGCTTTAGCTTTGGCCTCTTTCATCGCTACTTCGCGGGCACTTGCTTGAGCCGCAATTGGATCGAAAACAAAACTTGAAACCGCATTTATCACTAATGAATTACCAACCGCTTTAGTAATTGCATCAACAATAGTCCCAGAATTCTTTGCATCTCTGATTGTAATTTCAAAACTTTGAGTGGCGCGATAACCAATCAATTGACTTCCGGTGTTTGAATATTTGTACTCCGGATTCACCGATAAATTTTGACTCTTTAAATATTTATCTTCGATCTTATTCGCTTTTAAAACCGAGCGCATCGCATCGGCAGATTTATTAGCATTTGCTAGTGCGGTCGCATTATCTGATGCCACACTCGTGATATTTGCACTGATTAAAACTGAATCTGGAACCACTTTTAC
>CALMJB010000088.1 GCA_937864205.1 uncultured Actinomycetes bacterium
TCTCTTTAGCCGCCAAAATTATGGGATTTACTTTTTCGCCATATTCAACCTGATAGTGCAACAAAATTTTTGGTTGAAACCAAACCTTTGTGATGGGCAAATTCCATGGGACTTGGCACTGCAAACATAATTTTGAACCAGGTGAATTACAGACCAGACAATTTGGCGGAAAGAGCAATGAATTTAAAGCGTCTAGATTCCAAAACATAAATTGGTTTTAACAAACCAAAGTATTTTTTATTTAATGAACTAAATCCTTGGGTACAACTGATAGCGGTGGTTGACCAATAGGCTGGCCATAAGTTTTTGGCAAAGTTAAAACGAAGTTGGCACCTTGATTTGGTTTACCCCATGCTTGAAGCTCGCCACCATGCAACTTGGCATCTTCCAGCGCGATAGAAAGACCAAGCCCGGTTCCACCGCGGGAACGATTGCGAGAAGGATCAGCCCGCCAAAACCGATCAAATAAACGCAACGCTTGATTCTCATTGAAACCTATACCTAAATCCCGCACCGCTATTGAAACATCTCGTTCATTTTCAACAACGGTAATCGTGATCGGTTTATTTTCAGAGTGATCAATTGCGTTTGATAACAAATTGCGTAGCACCCGCTCAATACGACGAGCATCTGCGTTGATTAACAGTTGCGAAGGTGAAATTAGGTTAATTTTTTGCGCTGCATCTGGGTTTGAATAATCAATTGCTTTACGAATCATGGAAATTAAATCAAAATTACTTATCTGCAATGTTGCCGCTTGGGCATCAAATCGGCTTACTTCCAGTAAATCTGATAACAAAAGTTCAAAACGATCTATTTGATTTAGCAGTAATTCCGCACTACGAGCAATATTGGGATCAAACTCTTTTCGATGGTTATAGAAAACATCTGAAGCCATTCGGATGGTTGTTAGCGGAGTACGTAGTTCGTGCGACACATCCGACACGAATCTTTGTTGCAGTTTAGATAAGTTCTCAAGTCTGGAAATTTGTTGCTGAATCGCAGTTGCCATTTCATTAAATGATTTAACTAAGGTGGCAAACTCATCTTGGCTAGTGGATTTAAGCCTTGCTTCATAATCTCCGGTGGTAAATCTTTCCGCTGCTTTTGCGGCCTGACGAACCGGATCAATCACCTGTTTAGTCGAATATTTGGTTGCCATATAAGTTTTCAAAATCAACAACAAACAAATGATTATTAGAGTGATTGCAATATTTTGCAAGGTATTAAATTGTGAATTTAGTTTAAAGAGATAATAAATCTCATAAACTCCAGATTTTGGAATATTGATCTTTCCGCCAACTACGAAACCACTCTCTTTATGACCATCTTCATAAATAAA
>CALMJB010000089.1 GCA_937864205.1 uncultured Actinomycetes bacterium
CCAGGTGGCATTGCGCCAGCAACAAATATTCAAAACAAAAAGTTAATTAAGTATCTAGAAAAGAATCGCGAAAATAGTAAATATCTGTTGGTCACTTTTGGCGCACAAAGTGCGGCGGCGTTTATAACTGCGACTGGTGAACCAGTTCTACCAATCGGTGGCTTTGACGGGCAGGATCCAACTCCAACCTTAGAAGAGTTTGTGAAAATGGTTGATCGTGGAGAAGTGAAATATGTTTTAGATAGTTGGCAACCACGGCGAACATCTGGAGGCGCTCCGGTCGGTGGAAGTTCAAAATTGACTCAGGAAATAAATACCAGTTCAAAAATTGCGACTTGGGTAAAAGAAAATTGTTATCTCGATGCACAATCACCTTCTGCGACCCCGCTTTACGTTTGTAGCTCAAACTCTTAAAGTGCTGGCTAGACTTTTCTGGTGAATGATTTCGAAGTAGAAATAGTTTCGGATCTCTCTAGAATCAAGAAAATTAGATTATTAGCTTTGAAAGAGGCGCCATTTGCCTTCGGCACCAAATATGCCGAAGCGCTCGCTTGGAATGATCAAACTTGGCAGGAAAAGTTTGCCAAGACGACTTGGTTTATCGCATCCAGAAATGGCAAAGATATTGGTTGTGTTTCAATTGATGAGGATGACCGATTTCCAGATGCAAAATGTTGGCTGGGTGGATTTTGGATAAAGCCGGAATATCGCGGCACAAACCTAATTCAAATTATTTTGGCAAAGACTGACGAGTATTGCCGGCAAAAAGGTTGGATCAAACAAGGTCTTGGTGTATACGAAAACAACCAAAGAGCAATTCGGGCATATGAAAAATTAGGTTTTATTCGACACGATAGAACCTTGCCCAGCAGAAGTAATCCAAATCTGATGTATTTACCTATGTTTCGAGTGGTAGCGCAAAATTGATTATGGCAAAATTTGCCAGCATTTGTTCCGGGGAAAATCTTTAATTTAGAGAGGTTTTATTTTTTATGTCACTGCTTAAATGGTTTTTTGAAGCTCAAATTGATTTAGGAAGCAAATCAATTCTGGTGCGGGAATTAGTTGGTGGCATCTTTGGATTATCAAGCGCGGTACTAGGTTTAAAACGTAAAGTTGCAGCCTGGCCAGTTGGAATCATTGGCGATGGTTTATTGATAACGGTTTTCTTAGGAGCGGTATTTTCTTTTGGCGATTCTGGCCAACATGCAAATTTTTATGGCCAAGCCAGCCGAAATGCATTATTAATCATTGTCAGTATTTATGGCTGGATTCGTTGGACACAACACCGCAGATCTGGAAAACCAGATCAACCGCCGGTGATACCGCGCTGGACTACCGCTAAAGAAAAAGCGGTATTGATTCCTGCAATCATCATGTTTTTCTTTATCTCAAAAGAGATTTTTGCGGCGTTGGGTGAATCTGGAACTTGGCTTTGGGTAGATACATGGATATTCACTGGCACCGCACTTGCCACATTTGGAATGAGCCGGGGTTATGTTGAATTCTGGTTGGTCTGGGTTGCCGTAGATCTAGTGGGAGTGCCATTTGCATTTAGCAACGGTTATTACCCAACCGGAACTTTGTATGCAATCTATATGCCATTTGTGATTTGGGGATTTATCTCTTGGCTTAAGATTTCAAAGAAAGAAAAAGACCTACTAAGCAATTTTGAAGATAGGTCGAAGCGGTAAACCAGCTTTGGTGTATCCGGCATCGATCACCTTCATTGTGGCAAGCGCATCGTGTTCGTCGGTCTGGATTGATTTTCCTAAATCAATTCGATCGGCGAGTGCAATTAATTGATGGGTATAAGTTGAAAGCGAACCCAAATGTTCGGTGCGAGATTTACCGTTTGACTCAATAATTATTCGATCATCCCACCCAGTTACCACAAAGTTTGGAATATGAATTTTTCCCTTTGTACCAGTAACAGTTAATGGCGCAG
The DNA here is from genome assembly GCA_937864205.1 of uncultured Actinomycetes bacterium. Taxonomy (GTDB): domain Bacteria; phylum Actinomycetota; class Actinomycetes; order Nanopelagicales; family Nanopelagicaceae; genus CALMJB01. Next base: position 1,949 of record CALMJB010000089.1, read on the forward strand.
TCATCTCTTTTTGTTCAAAATCTCCATTGGCAAAGCCGGTGATTCCATTTGGATATTTCAGAACTAAATTCAACTTTGAGTCGACAAACTTTTCCCGGGTATTAGCGGTTGCCGATTCAACTATTGGTTCGCCACCGGTTAGTGCTTTACAAATCATTCTTTGCGAATGAATCGAATAACAACCCACATCCATCGCTGAACCACCGGCAAGTTCAAATGACCAACGCAAATCCCCATCTACCGGGGGAGGAATCAGCAATGAACTTTCAACTTTTGTTACTTCTCCGATTTCCCCTGACTTAATTGTTGCGAGTGCTTTTTGAAAAACTGGATGATAAAAATAATGAAAGCCTTCCATGAATATTTTTTTCGATTTGGCAACGGTGTTTACAACTTCCTGGGCTTCGGCAGCGTTGCTGGCGGAAGGTTTTTCTGAAAGCACATGTTTTCCGGCTGCCAATGCCCGCATATTCCATGGCGCATGTCCACCATTATGTAATGCGTTATAAACCAAATCGATTTCTGGATCATCAATTAGTTCTTGATAGCTTCCGTAGGCTTTTCTAATTTGGTATTGCTTGGCGAAATCTTTTGCGCGATTTAGATCGCGGGCAGCGACTGCAACTAATTCATGTCCGGTAGCGTGAGCTGGATAGATAATCGCAGAAGGAGCGATTCGAGCAGCACCTAAAAGACCAATTCTTAATGGTTTGCGGGCTTCATTCATAGGTGGAACATACTCGACTCTTTACTATTAGAGAATGATTGCGGGATTAGACCTAATTGCAACCTTCGCATTTGCATTAGTTGGTGCCAGATTAGCCGCAGATCGCAAAATGGATTACGGCGGAATTCTTTTGGTCGCAACGGTCGCCTCGTTGACTGGATCGACAATTCGAAATCTCTGCTTAGGTGAACG
>CALMJB010000090.1 GCA_937864205.1 uncultured Actinomycetes bacterium
AAGTTCAATCATTCAATTTCACCAGCGGTTCGTAAATTAAATGCCAGCTGAACCTGTTCAAGGGTGGGCCGATCACTTTCTTGTAAATCTGCGATGCTCCAAGCGGTGCGCAGGATTTTGTGAAAACCGCGGGCGCTGATTCGCTCCTTATCTAATTGGGTGTGCAGAAATGTCATCGCAGATTGCTCCGCTAAAAAATCACCGCGCAAATATCGAGCTGGAATCTGACTATTACTTTGCCACGGAAATTGTTTAAACCGCGCATTACTTCGCGACCTTGCCCGCTTGACCTGACGGCGCAGATCGGCACTGGTCTGCACATCTTTTTCACCTATTTTTTTATCTATGTTTGAAAGTTCGGCACGTGTCGGTTGCTCAACCAATAATTTAAGGTCAATTCGATCTAATAATGGCCCAGATAAACGATTTAAGTATCTACGAATTTGTAATTGTGAACAGGCGCAACCTCGACCGCGACCTGTGAATTTTCCACACGGGCAAGGATTAGCTGCCAATACCAATTGAAAATTAGCCGGATAAGTAACACTGCCAATTGCTCGGGTAATGGTTACAGAATTAGTTTCAAGTGGTTGCCTGAGTGAATCGAGAATTCCGCTTTTACATTCGGGTGCTTCATCAATGAACAAAACACCCCGATGAGCCAACGAAATTGCGCCTGGTTTTATGGTTTGCGAACCGCCGCCGACCAATGCAGTTGCAGTTGTGGTGTGATGGGGCGCGACAAATGGCGGAGTTTTTGAATAAATACTTCGCTTGCTACCTGAGATTGAGTGCAAGCTTGTCACTTCGAGCGCGGCTTCATTTTCTAATTCTGGAAGTAATCCGGGCAGCGCCTGCGCCAACATAGTTTTACCAGCACCCGGTGGACCAATCAACAAGGTGTGATGACCACCAACTGCAGCAATCTGCAGAGCTAATTTAGCGTTTTTTTGGCCAGAGATATCAGCAAAATCTATTAGCAAATCTGGTTCTATGTTTTCAGAATCTACATAATTTAAATTTGATTCAGTTTGAAAATAATTGCCAGTTTGCAAATATTCGATCACCTGATTTAGCGAATTAAAACCATAGATATTTAAATCTGAAACCAATTTTGCTTCGGGCAGATTTTCATTTGGTAAGTAGACCCGTTTGAAACCAGCACGTTTTGCAAATACTAAGGCCGGTAATACCCCGCGCACTGGACGTAATTGACCATTTAATCCTAATTCGCCTAAGAAAAGATCTTTAGATAAATCGATGTTGGGAAGAATGGCATTACTTAGTAACAAACCAATCGCTATCGGCAAATCAAAATTAGAGCCACTCTTTGGTAACCATGCCGGTGAAAGCGAAATAGTAATTTTTCGATTAGGCCAACCAAAGCCAGAGTTCTGTAATGCAGAGCGAACTCGATCTCGTGCTTCTAGTAATGCTGAATCTGGCAAACCAAGCAAGGTGTAATTCGGTAAACCATCAGAAATATCGACTTCAATTTCAATTGCCGTACCTGTTAAACCAAGTAACGCGATCGAATTTAATTTGATTGCGGGCACTAAATCACGCCAATTCGGTAATCGATATGTAAATTTGGTTCGAGAGTCACAGCGGCACAATCGATTCGATAAGTTGGTGCACCAAGTTTTTTAGTTCTTAACCAGTTGCGTGCCAACCTAGTCAACCTACTTTGTTTAATGGCATCAATCGATTCAAGTGGATGGCCAAAGGCAGAATTTCTTCTAGTTTTAACCTCGACAAAAACAATTGTGCCGGCTGGTGATTTTGCGACTAGATCAATCTCGCCACTTTGACATCGCCAGTTTTGATCAAGAATCTGATATTTACGATTGATTAAATATTGAGCAACTTTGCTTTCGCCGAAACGACCTAAATCTTGATTATGAAAACCGGTAAAACCTGCCACCGGCTAAGAATCCAGTGGATTCAAACTTTGGTTGGCAAAAATTTAAATTTTTGTGAATCAAATTCAATTGTTTAGAAGTTCGGCGATATTGGCAAAGGATTTACGGTGAATCTC
>CALMJB010000091.1 GCA_937864205.1 uncultured Actinomycetes bacterium
ACTTCCACTAAGACTTCCCAAAAAGTTAAGGGTCGATCGCCAAATATCGTTAAGCCACAGTTATCGAAAAAACGTGCTCCGGGTCGACCATTCCCGGCCAAGTTACAAACTTCAACAAGTGGATCTTCAACAACTATTTCAGTAGCAACACCACTTGCCAATATGGGACCAGCACCGGTGATTGCCGAAAAGCGATTGCTACTGCCACCACCACCACGACCAATCAAATCTAAAAAGTCTGTGCATTTAAAACCAATCAAATCGGCACCAGCACCTTTGGTAATTCAAAGTGAAGAAGATCCTTGGACTGGGGCAGAACTTCGAACTCGCAGAAGTGAATTGGCAAAAGATTTAGTCAGATTGAAAAAAGAGTTATCGGTAATTGAATCGGAAATGGAAAATTTGGTTGAAGCTGCTGGTATTGGCGCAGGCGATGACCAAGCCGATGCCGGTACCAAAACCTTTGAACGCGAACATGAGATTTCGTTGGTCTATAACGCGCGCGACATGGTGCTTCAAACTGAACGTGCTATTGAACGTATTGATATGAAAACTTATGGTCGATGCGAAGAGTGCAAAAAAGCAATCGGCAAAGCGCGGTTGAAAGTATTCCCGCGTGCCACATTGTGTATGGTTTGTAAAGCGAAGGAAGAACGTCGCTGAATTTAAGATTTCGAAAAATTTTGGCGTTAACTGCGCTGATAGTTTTTCTGATCGACTATGCGACTAAAGCTTGGGCTTTAAGTTCCTTAGATTCAAATTCTCGACCAGTAATCGGAAAACTTTTGCAGTTCAAATTAGCAAAAAACTCTGGTGCGGCATTTAGTTTGGCTAGTTCTGGAACTATTTTTCTCTCAGGTTTTGCGATTGCCATGGTATTTGTAATTTTGTACTTTGGCGCAAAAGTAATCTCAAAGTGGTGGTCGATTGCGATGGGCTTGGCATTAGGTGGAGTCTTAGGAAATCTATCTGATCGCATATTTAGACCACCATACAGACTGCAGGGAGAAGTGATTGATTTTCTGCAACTTCCACATTGGCCAATTTTTAATGTGGCAGACATGGCAGTAGTAAGTGCCGCGATATTAATCGCAATCTTAAATTTAAAGAATATTCCTTTTAATAAATCATCATGACTCAAATCAATAAGAGTTCAGTAATCATTCCTGCTGAATTGGCAGATGAGAGAATCGACATTGCTTTAGCTAAATTAACTGGATTGTCACGTACTGCAATAACAAATGCCATAAACCAAAACCAAATCACCATTAATGGCGAGCCAGTGGCAAAATCTACAAAGGCTCAAACCGGACAAGTATTTGAGCTAGCAATTGCTAAGGCAGAGACAAATTCCTTTGATTACAGTGAAGATTTAAATGCAGATGTATCTACAGTTTCTGCTTTCGGTAAGTCTTTTCGGTCAATTCATCCAAAGATAATTTTTGAAGATTCTGATTTGGTGGTGATTGATAAACCAGTTGGAATGGCCGCTCACCCAAGCCCAGGTTGGAATGGACCAACTGTCGTTGGGGCATTGCAATCAATGGGAATACAAATTTCAACTTCTGGAGCAGAAGAGCGCAAAGGAATCGTGCATCGCTTAGATGTTGGCACCAGTGGATTAATGGTGGTGGCCAAATCTGAAACTGCATACACAGATTTAAAGGACCAGTTTAGAAATCGAACCGTGCACAAGATTTATCACGCATTAATACAAGGACATATTGATCCAACAATTGGCACAATCGATGCACCAATTGATCGACATCCAAAAGAGGATCATCGATTTGCAGTAGTCGCAGATGGCAAACCGGCAATCACACATTACAAGTCTCTCGAAGTTTTTCCTGCGGTCTCTTTGGTTGAAGTAGAACTTGAAACCGGTCGCACACATCAAATCCGAGTTCACTTTTCAGCGCTACGTCACCCGTTAGTGGCAGACCTTATTTATGGTGCAGATCCGGTCCTTGCGAAGAAACTACAAATGGAACGGCCTTGGTTACATGCCAAGAAGTTAGGGTTAAAACATCCACACACTGGCGTGATGCTCAATTACGAAATTGAATACCCAGCCGATTTAGCCAACTGCATAAAACTCTTGGCGCGGTAATAATCGCCCCCTGACCTAGGTGAGTAGTAATCTCGCCATCCATGTCTGACTCCTTCGTACATTTACATGTACACACCGATTACTCAATGCTCGATGGTGCTGCCCGCATTAACGATTTGGTGTCAGAAGCAGTTGCCCAAAAAATGCCCGCGATTGCCATGACCGACCATGGCAATGTATTTGGTGCTTACGAGTTCTATAAATCTGCAAATAAAGCTGGCATCAAACCAATTATCGGTACTGAAACTTATGTCGCACCAGAATCCAGATTTAAGAAAGAGCGAGTCAAGTGGGCGCAAGGTGGCGATGATGATGTTTCTGGAGGTGGTGCGTATACCCACATGACTTTGTTGGCTGAAAATAATCAAGGCCTACAAAATCTTTTCAAACTCTCTTCGTTGGCATCTTTGGAAGGTTTTTATTACAAACCCAGAATTGACCGCGAACTATTAAGTAAATATTCAAAGGGCATCATCGGAACAACTGGTTGCGCAGGTGGCGAAGTTCAAACCCGATTGCGCATGGGTGCATATAAAGAAGCACTCGCGGCCGCTAGCGATTTCCGAGACATTCTCGGTGCAGAAAACTTCTTCGTCGAACTTATGCGACATGATCTCGAGATTGAAAATCGAGTATTTGCAGATCTAATCAAGCTGGCAAAAGAATTAAATTTACCGTTACTTGCCACCAATGATTCACACTATGTTAAACAAACTGATGCCGCAGCACACGCAGTTCTGTTGTGTATTCAATCTGGCACAACTTTGGCCGACCCAAAGCGGTTTAAGTTTGATAATGATCAGTTCTATCTCAAAAGTGCATCGGCTATGCGCCAACTATTTAAAGATTTACCAGCGGCGTGCGATAACACATTATTAATTGCGCAACGTTGTAACATCACAATGCGAGAAGGGGAAAATTTATTACCGCACTTTCCGGTACCAACTGGCGAAACCGAAGAAAGTTGGTTGCGCAAACTTGCAAATAAGGGCCTAGCAACTAAGTTAAAAAACAATATTCCAGCTGAATATCAATCCAGATTAGATTTTGAATTAGATGTAATGACAAAGATGGGTTTTCCAGGTTACTTCTTAGTTGTTGCCGATTTGATTGATCACGCTCAAAAAGTTGGGATTCGAGTTGGACCAGGGCGCGGATCAGCTGCTGGTTCTTTAGTCTCATACTCACTTGGTATTACTGGACTAGATCCCATCAAACACAATCTTTTATTTGAGCGTTTCTTAAATCCAGAACGTATTTCTAAACCCGATATTGATTTAGATTTTGATGAGCGCCGGCGCGACGAAATGATTCAGTATGCAACTTCTAAGTACGGAGCCGACCGAGTCGCGCAAATTGTCACGTTTGGAACAATTAAAACCAAACAAGCGATAAAAGATTCCACTCGAGTATTGGGATATCCATATGCGCTCGGTGAAAAATTAACCAAGATATTGCCACCGACGATCATGGGTAAAGATATTTCTCTGGGCGGAATCTTTGATGTAAACGATGATCGATATGACGAAGCCAGCGAATTTCGTGATTTATATGAATCCGATCCGGATCTTAAAAAAATTGTAGATAACGCGCGCGGCATTGAAGGATTAAAGCGACAATGGGGAGTTCACGCCGCGGGCGTGATTCTAAGTCGTGATCCATTACTTGATGTGATTCCAATCCATAAGCGGGAATCTGACGGTTCAATTATTACCCAATTTGAAATGGGCGCTTGCGAAGCAATTGGTTTATTGAAAATGGATTTTTTGGGGTTACGAAACTTGTCTGTGCTCGACGATTGTTTATTGAATATCAAGCGAAATTTAAATCAAGAAGTGGTTCTGGAAGATTTGCCACTGAGCGATAAAAAAACCTTTGAACTGTTGGCTCGCGGCGAAACTCTGGGCGTTTTCCAGTTAGATAGTGCGCCGATCCGTGCCCTATTGCGATCTATGGCGCCAGATTCCTTTGAAGATATCTCAGCAGTAATAGCTTTGTATCGTCCTGGACCAATGGGTGAAGACTCACATAATAAATATGCTGACTATAAGAACAAGCGCAAAGTTCCGGTACCGATTCATCCGCAATTAGAACAACCACTTGGTGAAATTCTCAAAGATACTTATGGGCTGATTGTCTATCAAGAACAAGTATTAGCAATTGCCCGCAAAGTTGCTGGCTTCTCACTTGGTCGCGCTGATCTATTGCGTAAGGCAATGGGTAAAAAAGATAAAGAAATTCTTGATAAAGAACAGGTGCATTTTGAAGCCGGAATGCGCGCTAATAATTTCTCCGAAGATGCAATCGACAAGTTGTGGCGCACCTTAATTCCGTTCTCTGATTATGCGTTCAATCGGGCCCATAGCGCCGGTTATGGCGTGCTTTCATTTTGGACGGCATACTTAAAAGCAAATTTCCCAACTGAATATATGGCCGCACTTTTGACCAGTGTGCGTGATGATAAAGATAAGAGCGCGCTGTATCTGGGCGAATGCCGCAGGATGGGAATCAAAGTATTGCCACCTGATGTAAATGAATCTGCCTCTGATTACACTCCGATTGGAAAAGATATTCGTTTTGGTTTGGCTGCGATCCGAAATGTCGGCGAAAACGTGGTCGAATCAATCGTGCGAAATCGTAATGAAAAAGGCAGATACCAGTCTTTCACTGATTTCTTAGGAAAAGTAGATTCAACAGTTTGCAATAAGAAAACCATTGAAGCCCTGATAAAAGCCGGTGCGTTTGATTCTTTAAATCATTCCCGAAAAGGGCTCATGATGATTTATTTAGAAGCGCTCGATGAAGTTAGCGAATCCAAGCGAGCCGAATCAATAGGTCAGTTTGATCTGTTTGATTTGGCAGCCTTACCCGAGAGCAACCCAAATAACCCAAATAACTTGAATAATTCCCAATCTGCAAAATTTAATATTTCAGAATCAGAATGGGATAAGCAGTTGTTACTAAGTTATGAGCGAGAGTTTCTTGGCTTATACGTGTCAGATCACCCATTATTCGGAGTCGAACATGTGTTGCGAGCCGCTACCGATTTCACCATCAATCAATTATCTGAAACGGTACATGATCAAATCGTGACAATTGCTGGGTTAATTACTCAAGTGCAGCGCAAAGTTTCTCGGCAAGGTGCGCCATGGGCGATTGTTACGGTCGAAGATCTAGGCGGATCTGTAGATATCTTGTTCTTTGCAAATGCGTACTCAACACATGGAATAAATTTAGTTCCAGATCGAGTCGTATTAATTCGTGGCCGAGTCGATCGCAGAGAAGAACTACCACGTGTTACTGCAATAGATTTAACTCTGCCAGATTTAAAAGTAGCGCCAACCGGACCATTAGTGATTTCAATGGCAGCAGCAGCGTGCACTCCGCCAGTGATTGACCGCATGAAGGAAATTTTGCGTTCACACCCAGGAAATCGAGAGGTCCATTTAAAACTTTTAAATGGTGAAAAAAATACGGTTTTAAAACTTGATGAAAAATTGCGAGTTTCTTCTTCGCCTGGATTAAGTGCGGACTTAAAAACTGTACTCGGTCCAGATTGTCTAGTCAGCTAAATCAAGAGACACTTAAATGCGCCTATTGCCTGCGGTAGATATTAAGAATGGTGTTACCTTAAATCTGACAGACCCGGCTAACTTGATTAAGAAATATGTTGAGGCTGGAGTTAATTTCATTCATTTAGTAGACCTAGACCGGGCATATTCAACTGGGAATAATGATCAGTTAATCAGCGAATTAATCGCTAACTTTGAGATTGATTTTCAACTATCTGGTGGTATCACCAGCCAAGAATCCTTAAGCAACGCAATTATGAAAACGCCGACCAGAATTAATCTAAGTGCAGATTCAATTGCTGATGAAAGTTTTTTGAAAAATGCATTTGAAAGATACGCACAAAAATTAGCCATCAGTCTAGATATAAATGGGGAATCACTGATGCCTAGGGGAAGCCAAAATTCGCTGGGAAACTATCGCGAAATTTTAAATAAATTAATTAGTTTAGGTGCGAAACGATTTGTGGTTACTGATGTACTCACCGATGGAAAATTAACTGGTCCAAATTTAGAACTGCTGAAATCGGTAGCGCTTATCTGTTTTGATAAAAACGACAAAATTGAAATTATCGCCAGCGGTGGCGTGACTAGTTATTCAGATCTGACTAACTTGCAGCAGTTGCAGGTTTTGGGAAAGTCCGCCATTTCCGAGGTTATAGTTGGAAAAGCACTATTGGATGGGCATCTTGCGATAGAGAAATCACTGCAATTAATTGCAAATTAAAGCGCAGGATAAAAGGAACTAAATAGCCACCCATATAAATTATTTCGGGCAGACTTAGCGAGTGGAACCGATATCGCTACAACAATTTCGAGAGTTTGCGACTCAATTTAATGTTATTCCAGTTGCCAAGAAATTGTTAGCAGATTCAGAAACGCCACTTTCAATCTATCGAAAACTTTCCAAAAATTTGCCAGGTACTTTTTTATTGGAATCTGCCGAACATGGCGGTCGCTGGGCTAGGTATTCATTTATTGGTGTATCAAGTTCTAGTACGTTGTCAGAGCAAAATGGTTTAGCAACTTGGATTGGCACACAACCAGCAGGTGCACCATCTGGAATTAATCCAGTTGAAGCTTTAAATATCGCGTCGACACATTTACGTTCGCCAAAAATTCCCGGGTTACCACCGCTTACCGGGGGATTAGTGGGTTTCTTAAGTTATGAAGTAGTTCGACGGGTCGAACATCTGCCAAATCAAAAACCAGATCAAGTCGGTATTCCGGAACTTTCATTCATGCTCACTTCAGATTTAGCTGTCTACGACCATAAAGATGGCAGCGTCACTTTGATTGCAAATGCAATTAATTGGGATGGCAGTTCTGATCGAGTTGATTGGGCTTATCAAGATGCACTTAATCGACTTGAAACTATGAGTCAGAATTTAATGACAAATTCACCAGCTGCTTCCTCGAAACTACCGCAAACAGTTTTACCCAATTTTGAGCGCGGCATGACCGATGAACAGTTCAAATCAAAGGTAATCAAGATAAAAGATGAAATCGTTAAAGGTGAAGCATTTCAAGTTGTGCTTTCGCAGCGATTCACCAGCAAATGTGATGCCGATCCATTAGATGTATACCGAACTTTGCGTGGGCAAAATCCCAGTCCCTATATGTACCTTTTTAGATTTCATGATGATTTAAACATAGTTGGATCGAGTCCGGAAGCACTAGTGAAAATTACAAACGATGAAGCTTTGATTCATCCAATCGCCGGAACCAGACCGCGCAGTCAAGACCCAAAAATTGATGAAGAAACCGCAGCACAACTTCTGCAAGATCCAAAGGAGAGAGCCGAACACTTGATGTTGGTTGATTTAGGCAGAAATGATCTTGGTCGAGTTTGTTTACCGGGCACAGTCGAAGTTAGCGAATTTATGCAGATAGAAAAGTATTCGCATGTAATGCACATTGTTTCAACAGTCACCGGAAAGATAGATAAGAAATTCTCGATATTAGATGTCATCTTGTCGGTATTTCCAGCCGGAACTTTGTCTGGTGCGCCAAAACCACGTGCCATGGAAATTATTGATGAACATGAAATTACCCGGCGCGGAATTTATGGTGGCGCAATCGGTTACATCGATTTCACCGGCAATGCCGATACCTGTATTGCGATTCGCACCGCGGTAATTAAAAATAAAGTTGCTTACGTGCAAGCCGGAGCGGGCATTGTGGCAGATTCAGATCCGGCGGCAGAAAATCAAGAGTGTCTAAATAAGGCGGCAGCGGTACTTGGTGCCATTGCTAGCGCAAACTCATAATGATCGCGAATTTACTTTTACTGTCGTTAGCTATATTGATTATTTTTTATTTGCTTCGAATCAGTGGAAATCGCAACAAAGTTTCAGATCGGTATTCAAAGCGACCTAATAATCCATGGTCAGCGCTTAGCGCAGGGCAAGACCCAACCGAGCAATCAGGTACTGAAGCAAACAAAAAAAATACATCTGAAAATGTGTTAGCCGAATTAGTTTTGGGTGCCATTACCGATGCAAAAACCCGAGAGCGAACAATTACCGATCAAGAGCTGGCAAAAATTGCGCCAGCTAAAGATGCAATTAGTGCACTTCGAAAATCAATGAACGCAGGTGGATCAACAATAAAAATAATTGCTGAAGTGAAAAGATCTTCACCGAGTAAAGGTGCCTTAGCAGAAATTTCAAATCCGGTAGCACTGGCTCAGCAGTACCAAAACGCTGGTGCCAACGTTATTAGCGTGCTCACTGAAGCGCGACGATTTAATGGCCAAATAAAAGATTTAGTCGAAATTCGAAAGGTCGTAGATTTGCCAATCTTGCGCAAAGATTTCATCGCCACAGAATTTCAGGTGCGGGAAACTAAATTACTTGGGGCAGATTTAATGCTACTAATAGTGGCAGCATTAGATTTTAGAAAATTACAAGATTTATACCAATTAGCTACTGAAATTGGCTTACACGTTTTAATTGAGGTTCATAATGAGGCTGAATTAGATGCGGCAATGAGACTCAATCCAAAAATCATCGGTGTGAACGCACGTAATTTGAAAACTTTAACGGTTGATGAAAGCAATTTTCAATCTTTGATTCCGCTCATACCAACCGAAATAGTCCGAGTGGCCGAATCTGGTATCAACAATCGCGATCAAGTAAAGCGGCTAGAGCAATTGGGTACCGATGCGATTTTGGTCGGAGAATCATTGGTGAAAGCGGGTAATCCTGCGCAAAAGATATTTGAACTGCTTGGCCGGATATAACCGATTAAACTTAACTCATGACTTCTCCAAAACCTGCAGGTGATTCACAATCAATCTCATCTAAAAAAGTCTCAGACCTAGAGGGACATTTTGGAGATTTTGGTGGACGGTTTGTTCCAGAAGCATTGATTGCCGCGCTTGATGAATTAGCGGTGGCACATGAATCAGCAAAATCTGATCCAATTTTTCAAGCCGAGTTAGCGCAATTGCATAAAAGTTATTCCGGCAGACCAAGCATCATCACAGAGGCAAAGCGATTTGCCGAATCTGCTGGCAACGTGCGCATCTTTTTAAAACGAGAAGATTTAAACCACACCGGCAGTCACAAAATAAATAATGTGCTGGGGCAGGCGTTGCTAGCCAAACGAATGGGCAAGCAGCGAATCATCGCGGAAACTGGCGCAGGACAACACGGTGTCGCTTCTGCAACCGCTGCGGCATTACTTGGTTTGGAATGCATTGTTTACATGGGTGAACTTGATACACAACGTCAAGAATTAAATGTCGCTCGAATGAAGATGTTAGGCGCCACAGTTATTCCAGTTACTCAAGGATCGCGCACTTTAAAAGATGCAATAAATGAAGCGATGCGAGATTGGGTGACAAATGTTTCGACCACTCACTATCTATTAGGCACAGTTGCCGGACCACATCCATTCCCGCAAATGGTGCGCGATTTTCAGAAAATTATTGGCGAAGAAGCTCGCACCCAAATTAAAGAATTAACCGGCCGACTTCCAGATGCGGTACTGGCTTGTGTAGGTGGCGGTTCAAATGCAATCGGTATTTTCCATGCCTTTATAAACGATAAAGATGTGCGCTTAATTGGATTAGAGGCGGGCGGAAAAGGAATTGAAACTGGCGAACATGCCGCCAGTATTTCTGGCGGAAGTAAAGGTGTGTTGCATGGTGCACGTACTTATGTTCTGCAAGATGAGGATGGCCAAACCAAAGAGTCACATTCCATCTCCGCCGGACTAGATTATCCAGGCGTTGGTCCAGAGCACGCATATTTGAAAGATATAGGTCGTGCGGAATATTTGCCGATCAATGATGATCAAGCAATGTATGCCTTTTCACTGCTATGCAAGACCGAAGGAATAATTCCAGCAATTGAAACTGCACACGCATTAGCTGGCGCATTGCAAATTGGAAATGAATTAGCCAAGACTAAAGGCACCGATTCAATTATTTTGATAAACCTTTCTGGCCGTGGCGATAAAGATGTAAACACTGCAGCGGAATACTTTGGATTCTCAAAATCCTCTTCCAAATAACATTAGATTCCTAAGGATTACATTTGAATCAAAATAGATGGTTGGGCGATTTATTCACAAAAACTAAGTCTGAAAATCGAGCAGCCTTAATTGGTTATTTACCGGCCGGCTTTCCAAATAAGTCAGATTCAATTGATTACATAAAGGCGATGATTGCAGGCGGAGTTGACGCGATTGAAGTGGGATTTCCGTACTCTGATCCAGTAATGGATGGGCCAGTTATTCAACAAGCCAGTGAAATATCGTTACAAAATAAAGTAAAGGCAGATGATGTTTTAAGACTGCAATCCGAAGTTGCAAAAGTGAATGTGCCGGCGATTGTGATGAGTTACTGGAATCCCATCGAAAGATATGGTGTTGCAGAATTTCTTGAGCTAATGCAAAAAAATCACGGAGCAGCGGTAATCACGCCAGACTTAACGATTGATGAATCAAGCGAATGGATCTCTCAGTGTCGGAAATTTGATATCAATTCAATCTTCGTAGTTGCGCCCAATACCAGCGATGCCCGGTTGGAACAGGTAACAAAACTTTGCACCGGTTTTATTTATGCCGCCAGCATTATGGGAGTAACAGGCACGAGAACTGTGGTTTCCAATCAAGCACAACAACTAGTTAATCGAATTCGTAAATTCAGCGAACTCCCAGTTGCAGTAGGACTCGGTGTTTCAAATCGCGACCAAGCACGAGAAGTGGCAAAGTATGCCGACGGTGTAATTGTTGGATCTGCGTTTGTGAAATTAATATTAGAAAATTCAAATAAAGAACAAGCAATTGCAAAAGTAGAGCAGTTGGCAAAAGAGCTATCCGAGGGAGTCCGAAATGCCCGATAAATTTTCTAAATTTCTCGCATTGCACACCAAAGCACAACCTTGGATCACATTGATAATGCGAATCGGGTTAGGCGCAGTATTAATTGTCGCCGGGGGATTAAAAGCGGTTAATCCACAAAAATCTGCAATGGCAGTTCGAGCTTATGAAGTACTACCAATTTCGGTGGCAAACTTTTTTGGTTTTGTTTTACCTTGGGCCGAAATTGCAATTGGTTTACTTTTAATTCTTGGTGCATATGTGAAAATCGCCGCTTCACTTGCGGCGGCAATTATGTTGCTTTT
>CALMJB010000092.1 GCA_937864205.1 uncultured Actinomycetes bacterium
TTGGTGCATATGTGAAAATCGCCGCTTCACTTGCGGCGGCAATTATGTTGCTTTTTATTGTTGCGATTTCACAGGCAGGATTACGCGGTCTAAATATTGACTGTGGCTGTTTTGGCGGTGGCGGTCCGGTCGCAGAGGGTCAAACCCGATACCTATCTGAGATTTTTCGTGATTTAGGTTTCATGTTAATGGGAATTTATGCGTATCGATTCCCACGTGGAAGATTTAGTTTAGATAAGTTCGATAAATTAGATACGTTAGATGTGAATCTCTCTAAAAACTAAATTTAAATAAAAAAACAAAAGAAATAGTAGGATATTCAAATGAGCAAAGATAATTTTAAACCAAAGAAAGACACCGGCACTCGAAACCTGGTAGTCGGAATGGTGTTGCTCATTTTGCTGGTTGGCGCGGGCTTTTCATATTATTCAAATCAGAGTGCAAAAAATGTAGCGCTACCGCCAGCTGTTTCGGCTGATAAGGGATACGGAATCGTATTTAATCCGGAAGCAACTCCAAAAGTGGATATTTACTTTGATTTCCAATGTCCAATTTGTAAAGATTTTGAATTATTAAATGGTGGCTACATCAGCGAAATTACCGCTGCGAAGAAAGCTCAAGTGGTATTTCACCCAATGTCATTTATTGGACCAGAATCAATTTTGGCAGCCTCTGCCGCTGGTTGTGCCGCTGATTACAACAAGTTTTTAGATTTCTACTACGGCATGTACCAAAATCAACCGGCCACTGAAAACTCTGGCGCTTGGGATCTTGAAGGTTTGACCTCAGTCGGTAAAAAAGTTGGAATTACCGATGATGGTTTCAAGCAATGTGTTAAAGATGGTAAATATCTGAAATGGGTACGCAATGTGGCAAATGCTTCCGCTGCTGCGAATGTGAATGGCACACCGACCGTACTTGTAAATGGAAAAGCTTTGGATCGAAAAACTCAATACATGGATGCAACCGCTTTCCGTGCGGCATTAACTGCTGCTGGCGTTAAGTAATTACTAAGTTGGAATTAGCATTCATTCCAACTCCATCTAACTCTTATCTTGCAGTTGGTCCATTAAAACTACACTTTTACGCACTCTTCATTATTTTGGGAGTGGTTGCTGCAATATATATAGGACAAATTAGATACAAATCGATTGGTGGCGATCCAAAAGAAATTACCGACCTGGCAGTTTACGCGGTGCCAGCTGGTGTAATCGGTGGACGTATTTATCACGTAATCACCTCACCGGAAAAATATTTTGGAAAGGGCATGAATCCAATTGACGCTTTTAAAATATGGAATGGCGGTTTGGGTATATGGGGTGCAATTGCTTTAGGAGCATTTGCAGCATATCTGTATTACCGAAACCAAACTCGCTCTAAAAAATTTGCAGAATTTGCCGATGCTATTGCACCAGGTTTATTAGTAGCTCAAGCAATTGGTCGATGGGGAAATTGGGCAAATGGTGAACTTTTTGGAAAACCATCGACACTACCGTGGGCCGTCAAGATTCCAATTGGCAATAGGCCATCTGGATACACCAATTTCGAAACTTTCCATTCAACATTTCTTTACGAATCAATATGGTGTTTAGTTTTTGCGATTTTCCTACTGCTGCGGTCGAACAAATTGAGTTTTCTAAATTCCAAAGCCGGAAACGTTTTCTTGTTCTATATTTTCTGTTATTCGTTAGGTCGAATTTGGATTGAATCACTAAGAATTGATGATGCCAATTTGATATTCGGTCTGCGGCTTAATATCTGGGTGAGCCTTGCGGGTATCTTGGTACCACTTTATTTTTTGGTTTCAAACAACCGCAAGCGAACCGGTTCTGCAAATTCCTGATTATTTC
Organism: uncultured Actinomycetes bacterium; assembly: GCA_937864205.1. GTDB lineage: Bacteria > Actinomycetota > Actinomycetes > Nanopelagicales > Nanopelagicaceae > CALMJB01. The sequence continues at coordinate 1,851 of CALMJB010000092.1, forward strand.
ACCCCATTCAGGATAAGATTTTTCTCATGCCACTAGAAGATGTCCGCCTGCGAAATCTTGAACACAAAGTAAATAAATCTGGTTGGTTGCGCGCTGCTGTTCTCGGCGTAAATGATGGATTAGTTTCAACCGCTGCCATCATGATCGGCGTTTCAGCTGCTGCAAAAAATGATTTTTTAGTCACCGCCGGAATCGCCGGAATAGTTGCTGGCGCAATGTCGATGGCGGTTGGTGAATATGTTTCAGTTTCATCGCAAACCGATATTGAAAATGCAGATCGCGAACTTGAAATTAAACACCTAGAAATGGATCCCGAAGGAGAATTAGAGGAATTAACCGAGATTTATATGAAGCGAGGTTTGTCTCCTAACCTGGCAAAACAAGTGGCACAGGAACTTCATGAGCACGATGCGCTAGAAGCACATTTAAGAGATGAGCTCGGTCAGTATGAACACACTAAAGCACGACCACTTCAAGCCGCACTCGCCTCCGCAATAAGTTTTACGCTAGGTGGTTGCGTTCCATTTTTAGGAGCACTCGCTCCGACTCCTGGTAAACAAGCTTTTAGTATTGTTTTATTTACATTGATTGGATTATTAATCAGCGGAGCGTTAAGTGCGAAAGCTGCTGGCGTGAAATATTTCAACACCACTTTACGAATAGTTTTAGGTGGATGCTTGGGGATGTTAATTACCGCCGGAATCGGATCACTTACTCGAATTTCCGGCTTATAAAATTGCCAAAATAATTACCAGCCAGGCTAATTTCAGAGATTCTGCTAACCTTATCTTCTGATTTGGCCATCGTTGTCCTAAATCAAGAAAAAGTATCCAATTTTATTTAACTGGTACTTACAGGAAACGAAACAGGAAAAATATTTCTAAATGGTCGCGCAGAATTCAAATTACAAACCGTTTTCGCTGATTCCGGCAGCACAAGGTTTGTACAACCCAAAAAATGAGCATGACTCATGTGGTGTGGCAATGGTCGCGACTTTGCATAATGTGGCATCGCACGAAATTGTGCAAAAAGGTTTGACTGCGCTTAGAAATCTTGATCACCGCGGTGCATCTGGGGCAGAACCAGATTCTGGCGATGGTGCTGGCATTCTGATTTGTCAGCCAGATAAATTCTTTAGGGCAGTTCTAGATTTCAAAATACCTGAGCTTTCAAAGTATGCCGCAGGAATTATTTTCTTTGATAATAAATCAAACGATGCTGAAGTAGCCTCGATAAAAAAAGAAATTGAACAAGTCGCTAAATCTGAAAATCTAAAGATTTTGGGTTGGCGCACAGTACCGGTTAACTCTGCAATCTTGGGCAAAACCGCAAAATCTGTTATGCCACGATTTGAACAGATTTTTGTCGCTGGTAATAACAATGAGTCAGATCTGACCTTAGATCGAATGACGTATGCATTTCGCAAAATTGTGGAGCATCGCTTCGCCATTTATATTCCATCATTATCAACCCGCACAATCGTTTATAAGGGAATGCTAACTACCAATCAGTTGTCAGAGTTTTTTCCAGATTTATTAGATGAAAAAGTGGAATCACCCCTTGCTTTAGTGCACTCGAGATTTTCCACAAATACATTTCCATCTTGGCCACTTGCTCACCCTTATAGATTCATTGCGCACAACGGTGAGATAAATACTGTTAAAGGCAATCGAAATTGGATGCGGGCACGTGAAACATTGCTAGCCAGCGATTTGATTCCCGGTGATATAAACAGAATTTTTCCAATTGTTAATCCGGAAGGTTCTGACTCTGCTTCATTTGATGAAGTTTTAGAACTTTTATATCTGGGCGGAAGATCTCTGCCGCATTCGATTTTGATGATGATCCCAGAAGCTTGGGAGAACCATAAAACCATGCCACAAAATCGAAAAGATTTTTATGCTTTTCATTCCATGCTGATGGAACCATGGGATGGCCCTGCTTGTGTAACTTTCACAGATGGTAAACAAATTGGCGCAGTGCTAGATCGAAATGGTTTAAGACCTTCGCGATTCTGGGTAAGCGATGATGGATTAGTTATTTTGTCCAGCGAGGTTGGTGTTCTAGATATAGCCCCTGAAAAAATTGTTCGCAAAGGACGTTTACAACCAGGAAAGATGTTCTTAGTTGATATTGAAAAAGGTCGAATTATTGAAGATGAAGAGATTAAAGATCAACTGGCAAATAAAAATCCATACAGTGATTGGTTACATGCCGGCGTAGTTCGCTTATCTGATTTACCAGCGCGAGAACATATTGTTTATCCGCACTCCTCGGTTTTAAGAAGGCAACGCGCATTTGGTTATACCGAAGAAGAACTGCGAATTCTGATTTCACCGATGGCAAAAAATGGTGCCGAGCCAATTGGATCAATGGGCACCGATACTCCAATCGCAGCGTTATCTGCAAAACCTCGATTGTTATTTGATTACTTCACACAATTATTTGCCCAAGTGACTAATCCACCACTTGATGCAATCCGCGAAGAATTAGTGACCTCACTTGGTTGTTCAATCGGACCAGAACACAACATTTTGTCACCCGGACCGGCATCTTGTCGGCAGATATCAATTCAATTTCCAGTTATAGATAATGATGAATTAGCAAAAATAATTCACGTAAACGCTGATGGTGATCACCCGGGATTTGCGGCAAAAGTTATAAAAGGCTTGTTCCCAATTGCTAAAGGTGGCGCGGGATTAAAGCAACGTTTAAATGAGATTAAATCCGAAGTGAGTGCGGCTATATCCGAGGGAATTCGCATCATTGTTTTGTCAGATCGTGATGGTGATGCCGAAAATGCACCGATTCCATCGTTGCTTCTAACATCCGCGGTGCATCACCACTTAATCAAAGAAAAAACCCGAACCAAAGTTGGTCTTGTAGTTGAAAGTGGCGAGGTGCGAGAAGTGCACCATGTGGCATTGTTGATTGGTTATGGCGCAGCTGCGGTAAATCCATATCTGGCAATGGAAAGTGCCGAAGATCTAGTTCGACAAGGTGTGATTTCTGGATTAACTCCGGAAAAAGCGGTGCGCAATTTAATTAAAGCTTTAGGCAAAGGCGTATTAAAAGTTATGTCGAAGATGGGTGTATCTACTATTTCTTCTTATACCGGCGCTCAGATTTTTGAAGCAATTGGTTTATCAAACGACTTGGTCGATAACTACTTCACTGGCACAACATCAAGACTTGGGGGAGTAGACCTTGATGTAATTGCAACTGAAACTATTTCCAGACATCACATTGCATATCCACCCGGCGGTGAAATTCCCGGCACGAAGCGGCTACCAATTGGTGGCGAGTATCAATGGCGCCGTGAAGGTGAACCACATCTATTTAATCCAGAAACAGTTTTTAAATTACAACACGCAACCAGAACAAAACGGTTTGATATTTTCCGACAATATACAAAATTAGTAGATGATCAATCTAAGAATCTGATGACATTACGTGGCTTACTAACCTTTAAATCTGACGGCCGAAAATCAATTCCAATAGATGAAGTGGAATCAATTGAAAGCATCATGAAGCGATTTGCTACCGGTGCAATGTCATATGGATCAATTTCTCAAGAGGCACATGAAACTTTGGCAATTGCAATGAATCGAATTGGTGGTAAATCTAATACCGGTGAAGGTGGCGAAGATCCGGCTCGAAATATTCCAGATGCAAATGGTGATTCGCGCAGATCTGCAATCAAACAAGTAGCCAGCGGAAGATTTGGAGTTACCAGCGAATATCTAGTGAATGCCGATGATATTCAAATAAAGATGGCACAAGGTGCTAAACCAGGTGAAGGCGGACAACTACCTGGAAACAAGGTTTACCCCTGGATTGCAAAGGTTAGATATTCAACTCCCGGAGTTGGATTAATTTCACCACCACCGCATCACGATATTTATTCAATTGAGGATTTAAAGCAATTGATTCATGACTTAAAAAACTCAAACAAAAATGCCCGAGTACATGTGAAATTAGTTGCCGAAGTTGGCGTAGGCACAGTTGCCGCAGGTGTTAGCAAAGCACATGCCGATGTGGTTTTAATTTCTGGCCATGACGGTGGTACTGGTGCTTCTCCGCTTACTTCATTAAAACATGCCGGCGCTCCGTGGGAACTTGGCTTGGCAGAAACTCAACAGACATTAATTCTCAATGGGTTAAGAGATCGAATTGTGGTGCAAGTTGATGGACAAATGAAGACCGGTCGCGATGTGATAATCGCGGCATTACTTGGAGCAGAAGAGTTTGGTTTTGCCACCGCACCACTAGTTGTTTCAGGTTGCATCATGATGAGAGTTTGTCATCTGGATACTTGTCCAGTTGGTGTAGCAACGCAGAATCCGCAGTTGCGCAAAAAATTCTCTGGCAAACCAGAGTTTGTGACAACTTTCTTTGAGTACATTGCTCAAGAAGTACGGGAATATTTGGCACAACTTGGTTTCAAAAGTTTGCAAGAAGCCATAGGTCATGTGGAAATGTTGAATACTCAAGCGGCGGTAACTCATTGGAAAGCCAGCGGCTTAAATCTTTCACCATTGCTAGCTCAACCAGCTGCTAAATCAGTTTTGCACAATACGACTCAACAAAATCACGGATTAGAGCAAGCGCTTGACAATGAATTAATTGCAAACAGCAAACCAGCTTTAGAAAGCGCTAAACCAATCAAGTTTGAGACCAAGATTCGAAATGTAAATAGAACAGTTGGCACAATGCTGGGATCTGAAATCACTCGGATATTTGGCGGAATCGGATTACCCGATAACACCATTGATATAAGTCTGCATGGGTCTGCTGGGCAATCATTTGGCGCTTTTATTCCATCGGGATTAACACTTCGACTATTTGGCGATTCAAATGATTATCTTGGCAAAGGTATTTCTGGTGGTCGAATTATTTTGCGACCAGACTTGAAGGCAAAATTAAAATCAAATGAGAACGTAATTGCGGGGAATGTGATTGCTTATGGTGCAACTTCCGGCGAAATATTTATTAGCGGAGTTGTTGGCGAAAGATTCTGTGTCCGAAACAGTGGTGCGACCGCGGTAGTAGAAGGTGTCGGCGATCATGGCTGCGAATACATGACGGGCGGGAAAGTTGTAGTGCTCGGGAAAACTGGTCGAAATTTTGCCGCCGGAATGTCTGGTGGTGTCGCATATTTATTAGATGCAAACAAGGAATTAATTAATCCGGAAATGGTGGATATCCTGGTTTTGACCGATGAACATAGCGAAGAACTGCAAAAGATTCTTGAAAAATTTGCACTTGAAACCAACTCGCAAATTGCCCAAGATTTATTGAAAGATTGGCAAAAATCTCGGCAAAGATTTTCATTAGTGATGCCACGAGATTATGCCCGGGTGTTAGCTGCCATCAAACGGGCAGAGCGAGAAGGTTTATCGGTTGATGAATTAGTGATGGAGGCTGCCGTTGGCTGATCCAAAAGGTTTTCTAAATACACCCAGAGAACTTCCCAAACGTCGCCCAGTTGATGTGCGAATCAAAGATTGGAAAGAGGTTTACCTAGAGCAAGAGTTTTCCGCACTACAAAAACAAGCCGGACGTTGCATGGATTGTGGAATTCCGTTCTGCCATCAAGGTTGTCCACTCGGTAATTTGATTCCAGAGTGGAACGATTTAATTTGGCGCGGTGAAAAAGCTGAAGCAATCGACAGATTACATGCCACCAATAATTTTCCAGAGTTCACCGGTCGGCTTTGTCCAGCGCCATGTGAAACTGCATGTGTAGTAAGCATCAACGCCGACGCGGTAACAATTAAACAAGTTGAACTGCGCACTATTGAAGAAGCATTCAAAGAAAACCGGGTTAAACCGATGATTCCAGATCGATTAACTGGGAAAACTGTGGCGGTAATTGGATCTGGCCCAGCCGGGTTAGCAGCGGCGCAACAATTAACTCGAGCCGGTCACACTGTGGCAGTTTACGAACGAGCCGACAAAGTTGGTGGATTACTTCGGTATGGAATTCCAGAATTTAAAATGGAAAAAAATATTTTGGACCGGCGCTTGCAACAAATGGAACAAGAGGGCACTAGATTTCGTACAAATGTAAATGTTGGTGCAGATATCACCGGATCACAACTACGATCTAAATACGATGCAATTGTTTTAGCCATTGGCGCCACAAATTGGCGAGATTTAAATGTTCCAGGTCGAAATGCAAAAGGGATTTATCAGGCGATGGAGTATTTGCCTTGGGGAAACAAGCAAGCACTAGATATAAGTACTCCAGAAATTTCTGCCGCCGGGAAAGATGTTGTCATCTTGGGCGGTGGTGATACCGGAGCAGATTGTTTGGGTACGGCAATTAGGCAAGGTGCTAAATCTGTAACTCAGTTAGAAATTATGCCCCGGCCAACTGAAGAGCGGCCTAGCAATCAACCTTGGCCAACTTACCCAATGATCTATCGAGTTAGTTCTGCTCATGAAGAAGCGGGCGAGCGCATGTATTCCGTTTCAACTGAAAGTTTTGATATTGATGAGAATGGCCAAGTAACTGCACTTAATTTAGTGGAAACTAAATTTGAAAATGGAAAGTTTGAACCGATAAAAGGAAGTGAGCGAAAAATTCGAGCAAACATGGTTTTGCTCGCTATGGGTTTCACTGGACCTGAACAAAGCCAGTTATTAAAACAATTAGAGGTTGAACTAGATAATCGCGGTAATATCAAAAGAAATTCAGAGTATGAAACGCAAACTGAAGGAGTCTTTGTTTGTGGTGATGCTGGACGTGGTCAATCACTAATTGTGTGGGCAATCGCAGAAGGAAGAAGTGCTGCCTCTGCGGTAGATAAATATTTGACTGGCATGACTCAATTGCCATATCCGATAGAACCAACGGCTCGACCATTAATGGTGTAAATATTCGTGAAATAAATTGTGTAATGATGCAAGATAGAATTAGCGCATGAGAAGAGCGAAAATCGTCTGCACAATTGGTCCAGCGGTTTCTAGCCCAGAAAAAATCGAACAACTTATTGATGCCGGTATGAACATGGCACGATTAAATCTCTCACACGGAACCACCACCGATCATGAACAAAGTTTTAATGCAATTCGCGCGGCCGCTAAGCGAAAAGAGAAACCAATCGCTATTTTGGTTGATTTACAAGGACCAAAAATTCGTTTAGGAAAATTTCAAGCTGGTCCTTATTTGCTAAATGTCGGAGACAAATTCACAATTACCACTGAAGAAATAATTGGAGATAAATCTAAAGCCAGCACTACATATAAAAATTTGCCCCAAGATTGCAATGTTGGTGATCAGGTCTTGATAAATGATGGCAAAGTTGTTCTTCAGGTAGAGAAAAAGAGTGGAACAAGTATCGATACTAAAGTCTTGGTATCTGGCGAAATTAGTAATAATAAAGGTATAAATCTGCCCGGGGTGGCTGTTTCCGCACCAGCGTTAACAGATAAAGATGCGCAAGACCTCAAATGGGCATTGAAAATGGGCGCCGATTTCATAGCCCTTTCATTTGTTCGCTCTGCTAAAGATATAGAAGGCGTTCAAAAAATTATGGCGCAGGCTTCAGTACAAATTCCAGTGATTGCGAAAATTGAAAAACCACAAGCCATAAAGAATATTGCTGAAATCGTGGCAACTTTCGATGGCGTAATGGTTGCGCGCGGAGACTTGGGCGTTGAACTTCCTATAGAAGATGTGCCAATGTTGCAAAAGCAGTGCGTCACTTTAGCCAGAGAGAATGCCAAGCCCGTTATTGTGGCAACGCAAATGTTGGAATCAATGATTAATAGTTCAACACCAACTCGTGCCGAAGCAACCGACTGTGCCAATGCGGTACTAGATGGTGCAGATGCGTTGATGTTATCTGGTGAAACTAGTGTGGGCGAATTCCCAGTTGAAGCGGTAAAAGTAATGGCGAAAATAATTGAGCGAACTGAACAAATAGCGTTAAATCAAATTCCACCTTTGCAACATAATCCTTCAACTAAAGGTGGGGCAATTACAAAAGCAGCGACCGAGGTGGGTGCTCAAGTTGATGCAAAGTATTTAATTGCTTTCACTCAAAGTGGTGATTCAGCAAGGAGAATGTCGCGATTGCGTTCAGTAATTCCAATTTTGGCAATGACTCCAGAAGAAAGCACCTTAAATCGGTTAGCAATTACTTGGGGAGTAGAACCGATGCTCGCCCCAATGGTGCAACACACTGATGAGATGGTTGTTCAAGTTGATAATTTATTGATTAATTCAAACCGTGCAAAACGTGGTGAGCTAGTTTTAATAATTGCCGGATCTCCGCCGGGAATTCCTGGTTCGACAAATGCAATGCGAGTTCATAAAGTGGGCGATGCGGTCGATGGCGTCGCATCGGCGTACCGAAAAAAGTAAGATATCAACCTTTACCAGTAAAATTTTATTTGTAAGTAATATAGCGATTAGTAATATAAATATAAGTATTAGAAAGTTTTGAAAAATTTGCCTCGGTACTCCAACGGTAGAGAGGACGGTCTCAAAAACCGTATAGTGTCGGTTCGAATCCGACTCGAGGCACGTGAGTAAATTAAGAATCTTAGTTGCCGAAGATGAAACGATAATTCGAATTGATTTAGTCGAAATGCTTACCGAAGCAGGATATGAAGTTGTTGGTGAAGCTGAAAATGGATTAAGAGCGATTGAACTAGCGCAAGAATGCAAACCAGATTTAGCGATTCTAGATGTGAAAATGCCACAGCTTGATGGAATTTCAGCTGCCGAAAAGATAATTCAAATTGCACCAGTATTGATGTTGACTGCATTTAGTCAAAAAGAATTAGTGGAACGTGCTCGTGATGCTGGAGTAATGGCATATGTAGTAAAACCTTTCTCTATAAATGATTTGGTGCCAGCAATAGAGATTGCAATATCAAGACATCGACAAATGAAAAGTTTGGAAGCAGAAGTTGCAGATCTTTACGATCGTCTAGAAACTCGCAAATTAATTGATCGAGCAAAAGGAATTTTGATGAAAGCCTTAAATATTTCAGAGCCTGAGGCATTCTCTTGGATTCAAAAATCTGCGATGGATCGTAGGCTTACTATGAAAGAAATCGCGGTTGCAGTGCTAGATCCAAATCAGGTGTTAGAAAAGTAAAGAATTAGTAACAAAAGAGTTAAATTAAGTTCCCAAGTTGGAATCTCTTTCATTGACTTGTACCCTTTTCCCCTCCCTGTCCCGGGACAAATAAGTCTTTTAATCTTTTTAAAAGATTTACGAACAGGAAGATAACGAAAGGTTCTAATGAAAAAAGTTACAAAGATTGTAACCGCGTTAGCCGTTGGTGCTCTTGCAGCATCAGTTCTAACTGGTTGCAGCTCCTCAAACAAGTTGA
>CALMJB010000093.1 GCA_937864205.1 uncultured Actinomycetes bacterium
AATCAATTGAAATTTGGGCTGGATACTTTTGGTGATATCCAAAAGAATGAATCCGGAAATTTAATTAGCGCTGCGGAAACTTTGCGCATGGTGCTAGAGCAAGGCCAATATGCTGATTCATTAGGAATCGATTTTTTTAATATCGGCGAACACCATCGCGATGATTTTTCAGTTTCTGCTCCAGACATAATTTTGGCTGGATTAGCGACCACGACCAAGAAAATAATTTTAGGAACTGGAGTCACAGTTTTATCAAGCGATGATCCAATTCGGGTTTACCAACGCTTTGCCACAATTGATGCCTTATCAAATGGAAGGGCTGAAATTACTGCTGGTCGTGGCTCATTCATCGAATCATTTCCATTATTTGGATATGACTTGCAAGATTATTCAGTTCTATTTGAAGAAAAACTTTCGCTTTTAGTAGAGGTTCTGAAAGAAAAACCGGTTACTTGGTCTGGCACTACGCGCGCACCATTAGTGAATCAAGAGGTTTATCCAAAAACTGAAAACGGCAGAATTCCACTTCGAGTTGGCGTTGGTGGCACACCAGAATCTGTAGTGCGGGCAGCAAGGCTTGGCGCTCATTTAGCGTTAGCAATTATTGGTGGAGATCCAGCACGTTTTGCTGCATTTTCAGATTTATATTTACAGGCTCTAGAAAAATATAGTCAACCGCGATTATCGATTGCGATTCATTCTCCTGGTCACATAAGCGATACTGATGAGCAGGCGGTTGAAGAATTATGGCCTTGTTATTCGGCTTCATTTGGCCGAATTGGCAGAGAACGTGGTTGGGGACCGATGACTAAAGAACATTTTATGAACGAGGTAAAACATGGATCAGTTTATGCCGGCAGTCCTGCAACAGTTGCCCGAAAAATTAAGTATGCAATGGAATCAGTTGGTGCTGATCGATTCGATTTCAAATATGCAAACGGTCCAATGCAACAATCCAAATTGTTAAAATCAATTAATTTATACGCGACAAAAGTGATTCCTATGCTTAAGGATGGTTAAGGACTTATTAGGCGCTAAGGCAGTTTAATTAAGAGATTGCGAATTTTTTTAGTCGAACTAATAATGTCGACAAGATAATCGAAATTATCAATGCAAAAATTAAAGCGGTAAATTGAATTTCATCAATTTCTTTTCTGGCTAAAGCCAGACCGCCTAGCACGTAACTAAACTCTCCGATTTGGCTAAGCCCAATTCCCAGCTGTAAAGGTTTTGCTCGAATTCCTGCGGTTTTGGCGAGCAGGAACACCGGTAATGTTTTGAGCAGAACTATTAATAGTACAAAGGCGAAAATATAAGGAATAGCTTCACTGAAAAATGAGAACTTGATCAAACTGCCAATAACCACAAAGAAGAAAACCGCAAAAAGATCTCGGAATGGTAATAAGGATTTACGAACTTCCTCAGTATCGCGATTTTGATTAATAACAAGGCCAGATACGAAAGCGGCTAGGGCAACTGGTATTTCAAAAAACACCGCTCCGATGCCCGAGAGAATTAATCCAATAGCCACCGAATATATAAGGAATAAATCTTTTTCCCATCGCACTTGCTTTAGTATGAATTTCATTAATTGCGCAGAGACAATTGCTACGAAACCAAATCCAATTAGCTTAAGGATTCCGTTATAAATTGGCTGATCATTATTTTGGAAGATTGCCAATATGACACCAGCAATTGCAACGCCAAATAGATCTTGAATAATGCTCCAGCCAAGAAGTGCATCTTCGGTTTCGGGGTTAGTTGTTCTTCGAGTACTTCGAGTTATATTCACGATTACAACACTGGAAGACATTGCAATTGAGAGCGCAATTAACAAACTACCAAAAATAGATATACCAAATCCATAATATAAAATTGCGGTTCCGCCGATCAATCCAACAAGAACTTGCAGCGGCGGGCTCCAGATAAGTGCGCGTTGTTCGCCAGTAATTCTTCGAATATTAATTTCAATTCCAACCTCAAATAAAAGAATGGCAACACCAATGTCTGCTAGTAAAGTGATTTGTTCTGCATCGGTCACGTAGCCTGGGGTGAAGGGTGAAACCAATAAACCGGTAAATAAATATCCAAGAATGGCTGGTAATCCGGCTTTTCGCGCCAAATAACCCAAGGTTCCAGCAACAATCAAAACTAGAGCAATGTCTAGAATTATTGGACCAGTTTCAATCATAAAGAAATTGTAGAGGCAATTGCTTTATCGATGAGTGGTAAAAAATCTGATTCAGCATAAGCCCAAGAGCAATTTATTTGAATCCACATATCATCAATCAATAAATTAACGGAAGCTGAGTGAATTTCGGCAACCTCAGAAGAATTTAGTGAAACGTATGCTGCTTTTTCTTCTACATTTGGAATATCAAACTTGTTAAATCCCTTCGCCTGCCAAATTTTTACTCTTTCATCAAAAATATTAGATTGATTTTTGGTCCAATAAACGGTCGTGCCAATCCCTGCTTCAGCAACACCATAAGTACAAGCGATTCCGCCATTATTTAATGCCAATTCCAAATCAGTGCCGGGGGCAGGTTGCCATTTGGTTGGTATGTAGCGGGGGTTTTTTACATCGGGCAAGAAAGCGTCCAACATTTTGGTCGATTCACAGTTTTTTGGGATGTTACGTTCGATCAAATTTGTTTTTGATTCAGACGAACTTTCACTACATGATGTGAGCAGTAACCCGACCATTAGGCAGGCAACAGTTTTAGATAAAGTTCGCATTTTTAATCTTTAGAAAGCCATACTCTAAATTAGATTTTTTGTTCACGTTTTAACTTCATGTGATTAGGATAACCATGACAATTTTTAATTCAGTAAAAAAGTCAGTGTTATTCAGGATTTTCGCAGGAAAATGATTGATTATTAGCGCTGTGATTTTGCAGAAAATTAGGTCTTTAAGTCCTTGGCAGCGAGGACTTATTTTTTTGACACTTTTTTCTGCTTATCTTTCGCTTTGGGGTTTGGCTAACGGCAAAAGATCAGAGTATTACGCCGCAATTGCAACCAGCATGAGCAAAAGCTGGAGCAACTTATTTTTTGGTGTACTCGAACCTGGCGGATCTGTAACTTTAGATAAAATTCCCGGTTCCTATTGGATTCCGGCAATTTTTGTAAAGCTATTTGGCTTTAGTACTTGGAGCGTGAATGCTCCAAACGCAATTGCGATGGTGCTTTTTGTATTAGTAGTTGCTTTCACAATCAAACCACGTTTTGGAACATCTGCCGGATTAATTGCCGGTTTTATTGCGGCAACTACGCCAATAGTTGTTGCTGTGGGTAGATCTAATCAACCCCAAACTTTCTTTTTACTTACGCTCGCCATCGCGGCAAACCGAGTTGTGATTGCATTAGAAAATAATTCAAGAAAAACTTTAATTGAAGCCGGTGCCTTAGTTGCCTTGGCATTTCATACTTACATGTTGGTTGCATGGGCCATTTGGCCAGCCATTATTTGTGCTTGGTGGTTTACAAATCAAACTCGGCGAAAGAAATTTTTTGATCTGCTTTCAGCGGGTTCGGTGAGTCTTTTACTTTCTAATATTTGGCTAATCATCGTTGCACTTATTCCAGCCTCAAAGCGTCCTTATATAGGTGGTACATATAACAATAACCCTTACGAAATGGTTTTTGGATACAACGGCTTAGGCAGATTTAGTACAACTAAAACACTATCGACCACTTCAGATGAATTGTTATTCCGAACATTTACACCACCATTTTCTGGAAAAGCTAGCGTTTTCAGATTATTTAATTACCAAGTTGCTGGACAAATTGCTTGGTTGCTGCCGCTGGCATTTATTTGTTTGGCAATTGCTTTTTGGTTCAACAAGGAAAGACCGGCTGTTATTTTTCTTGGCACCTGGTTGATCACTTATTCAATTATGTTCTCAGTGGTGGCTGGAATGCACCAGTTTTACGTCAGCGCGCTAGCAATGCCAATGGCTGGATTAATAGGTTTTGCAATTAGTGATTTGATTGATTCCGGAAAGTTTCGAATACTCGCGGGCTTGATTTTGGTGAATCTTATTTGGGTACTTTTCTTAGTGAATCGATATAGCTCTTACAAATCGTGGTCGATTTTAATTCAGGCTCTCATCGCTGGCTTAGCCATTTACATTCTTTGGTCGAAGAATTTTGGTACAAATAAATATGTTTTACCTTTAACAATAATTCTTTCTTTAAGTTTTGTGCCCAGCGTTTGGTCACAAGATGTGATGAATCATCCCAATTCAATAAATCCAATCGCTGGACCAGAACAAAAAAATAATTTTGGTGGCGGTAGAGC
>CALMJB010000094.1 GCA_937864205.1 uncultured Actinomycetes bacterium
TCTTGCGCTCTTCCCAGTTCCAGTCGCGGGCGAATTGTTCATCGCCAAGCTTCACGCCGGTTTCAGAGTATGGATAGTGTGGGTGTGGTCTAGAAAGTGACATCGCCATATCTATGTAATTGGTGTTTTCAATTTCGCAAGCTAAAAATATTGGCATCACAAATCGGGGATCAACTGCATTGATCACGACATCTGGATCTGCCTTTCGAATTAATTCGCGCAGATCTTCTAGCTCAGCTGCGTTTACCTGGGCAGCAGAGAAGCGCGGATTTTTAACTCGAAAAACTGCATCTTCGGCGCGTGAAAGAGTGCGATCAGCGATAACCATCGATTCAATAAATGAACGACGAGATGCGATATTCGCAATTGCTCTTCCGACACCACCGGCACCTATAACGAGGGCCTTCATGAATTTTCAACTCCAAACAAATTTACATTTCGTATTTTATCTTTAGTAATTAACCTTTGCCAAATTACGCATAAATTATGCGAGACTTTATGCAAGATTTCATAAGATATTACGTTTTAAATTCTTTTATTAAACTTAAACATATAAAATTATCTTTAATAAAAAAATATTTTAAAATTTAATATTTTAAATTTGTCCTCGTAGCTCAGTGGATAGAGCAACCGCCTCCTAAGCGGTAGGTCGCAGGTTCAACTCCCGCCGGGGACACTTCTCTTTTTAATTAAATATAAATTTTATTAAATCAAAAGACTATTGTTTTATTACCAACTAGAAAAATTTTATCTTGAGCAAATAATTTAACCGCTTTAGAAAGAACGCGGCGTTCAATGTCTCGACCCACACTGATTAAATCAACCGGTTCGTAAGCATGATCAACGTGTGAGATATCTTGAATAATGATTGGTCCTTCATCTAAATGCTCAGTTACAAAGTGTGCGGTTGCGCCAATAATCTTTACCCCACGTTCGTAAGCTTGGTGGTATGGCTTTGCACCTTTGAATCCAGGAAGAAAAGAATGGTGGATATTTATTATTTTGCCTATATTTTGTTGGCATATCTCACTATTTAGAATCTGCATGTATCTTGCCAATACCATTAAATCTGGTTGAATCTGCGAAATTAGTTTGATTATTTCTATTTGATTGTTCCTTGGAACATAAAAAAATTGAACTTTTGCTAACTCGACTAAATCTTTGAGAGACTCATGATTTGAGATTACACCCACTATTTCAATCTGTAGGTCACCAATTTCAGAAAGATAAAGCAAGTCACGCAAACAATGGCTTTCCTGCGATGCAAATACGAGAGTCTTTTTACGATATTCGGCTGGAAATATTTCTAGATTAATTTGGAATCTATTGAGAGCCTCATGGAATTTGCTTGCGATTTCTTTTGTAGAGAGTTCTGTTTGAAATTTAGTGCGCATCACAAATAAATTAGTAATCGGATCCGTGAACTGTTGATTTTCTAAAATATTTCCTGATCCAGCCAAAATAGCGGAAGTTACCGCATTAACTATTCCAGGCTGATCTGCACAACTTAACTTTGCAACTAGCTCCATTAAGGAATATTAGAGTCTAGTTAATTTAATGAGAAATTGTGAATCGCTTAAGCGGTTTAGGTGCCCACCAATTCCATTTTCCAAATAATCTCATTAAGGCTGGAACCAAAAATGCTCGAATTAATGTGGCATCTAGCAAAATCGCAAAGGCAATTCCAAAACCCATCATTTTGATTGAAGTTACGCCACTGAGGATGAAAGCTGCGAACACGATCGCCAAAATAAATGCTGCCGCCGTGATTATTCGGGCAGATTTCTGTAAGCCTTCTGCTACCGCGTCTTCATTTGATTTGCCCAAGTCGTATTCCTCTTTGATTCTAGATAAGAGGAAAACTTCGTAATCCATAGATAGACCAAAGGCGACCACTGCCACCAAAACTAATGAGCTGGTATCTAAAGTTTTAGTATTTATGAAATCACCAACTAAGAAGTTGAATTTGCCATCAATGAAGATGGCTGTCAAAAGTCCGACCGTGGCGGCTAGAGATAAGAAATTCAAAAGCACCGCTTTAATTGGAAGCAGGATTGATCCGGTAAAAGAAAATAGTAATAACAGAACTGCAATCATTATCCAAAGTACGATTAATGGCAGGTTACCTGAAATCGCATTTTGTGAATCGGTGTAGTCGGCAGCAAATCCACCAACTAAAACTTGTTGATCAGTTTTAATTTTTCGTACCGTGTTTATTAAGTCCTGACTTTCTGGAGTACGGGGTGGCATATCGTGGATTGCGATAAGTCGAACTGCATTTGCCGAAATTTGTGGTTCACCAACGCGAACAATGCCTTTTATATTCGCCAAGGCAGTCGAATAAGTTTTGATTGAATCTAAATTCGCGGCTCCATTTGGAAAGATAATTTCTATGGGATTCGCCTCTTGGCCCGGAAAATTTTCTGAAATAAACGCAGAAGCCTGATAGGCCAGATCAGATTTAGGAAGTACACGACTATCAACTTGTGAAAACTTCGCGTTTGTAATTGGTAAAACCAAAACGGTAAGAACTAAGCCGCTTAACATAATTATTGGAACCGGTTTTCGCATTACAAATCTTGCAATTTTTGACCAAGCACCATCTGATTTAGGTTTTATTCCAGATTTACGAATAACAAACTTATCCACTTTATTGCCAAGCAACATCAATACTGCGGGTAATGGGATAAGTGCACCAATAACGGCCATAAATACCACTGCCGATCCGGCATAACCCATAGATTTCAAAAATCCAATTGGGAAAAAAGTGAGCGAAACTAAAGTCAAAACCACCGTTAACCCAGAATAAAAAACCGTCTTACCGGCACTTTTCATCGTATTAACCAGAGCTACATCTTTAGCTTTACCAAGAGCTAATTCTTCGCGGAATCTATTCACTATAAGTAACGCATAATCAATTCCAAGTCCAAGCCCTAAACCAGTGGTTAAATTGAGCGCAAAAATGCTGACATTTGTGAGTAACGAAATTATGTAAAGAATAAAGAAGGTTCCCATAATTGCAGTTATTCCAATTACTAGCGGCATAGCAGATGCCACTAACGCGCCAAAAACAATAGTTAGCAATATAAAGGTAAGTGGAATTGAAATAGTTTCCGATAACTTCAAATCATTTTGAATTCGACTGTTAATTGAATGTGAAAAGATAGCGCCACCAGCGGTTCTGACTCTTAAACCTTCAAATTCACCTTCATATTTCTTTTGGAAATATCCACCTAAATTATTTACGGTGGTGAAATTATCTGATTTTAGATACACAAATATGTAGGCAGCTGAGTTATCTTTACTTCTAAATGAGGGCGGTTTTCCGGCGCTCCAATAAGAAATTACTTTCTCAACACTCGCTTCACTCTTTAATTTGCTTTCTAAATTCAAAGCAGAGTTAGTGGCAGCTACATCATCTACTGTTCCAGATTTATTTTGTACTACAACCACTAAAGCCGGATCTTTTACATTAAAGGTATTTTTCAGATAATCAAATACCTTTGCAGAATCACTGTTTGGATCTGAATATCCCCCGGAATCAAACCTTGCAAAAACTTGGGTACCAATTCCACCTAGCACCAATGTCAGGACAATCGAAAGTAACAAGATTGCCTTTGATCTCTTGGTGATTTGTATACCCAACTTTTCAAACATAAAGATTCCTTTGCCCTTAAATTTATTAAGTCATTAGTTCTTGACTAAGTGACAAGTCCAGAGCACAATGTAAACAATGTTAACACCTACGCGCAAGGGCTCGGATTACCATCATGGTGATTTAAGACATTCGGCAATCTCGGCTGCCCGAAATTTGGTAAATAAAGATGGAATATCTTCATTAGGGATTAGAAGGATTGCTGATCTATCTGGAGTTTCACCCGCGGCGCTCTATCGCCATTTTGAAAATCTTGAACAACTCAGAGCCGAACTTGCGGCACAGGTCAGACAAGAACTGGGTGAGTTTATGCAACATCGGCGAAACCGAATCAAACCTTCGGCAAATAGAAAGCGGACTGCGATATTAAAGTTTGAGGCGTTAGGTGAGGCGTATGTAGATTTTGCCAGATTACATCCGAGATTATTTGAGATTGCATTTATACAAAGCAATGAAAAGCCAATCAGTGAATTTTCTGATTTAGCTTGGGATTTACTTAAAGAATCTTTGACGGAATTGACCGCGGTTGGCTTTCTAGATCGAAAAATCCTTGAGTCTGCTCCGATGATTGCCTGGAGTTCGGTGCATGGACTTGCAGTTTTGGTTGCTCAAAAAGCTATTGCAGTTCGCGATCAAGATGGTGCATTAAGACAAATACTCGATGGAGTACAGCGAGCACTTAGCTACAAGTAAATTTTATGGTTTTGGATTAGCTTTGCCCGATTTTGAATCTGATTTTTTTGCAGATTTATTTTCCGATTTACTTTCGGTCGCAGCTGCAGATTTTGTCTCAGACTTGGAATTAGCCGAGCCATTACTTGCTTTGCCTTCAGTTTTTGGCGCAGGTTTAGCGCGGGAATCGGTTTTATAAAAACCGCTGCCTTTAAAAACCACCCCAACATTGTTGAATAACTTACGCACTGGAGCCTGACACTCAATGCACTCTTTCCAGGCTTCATCCTTAAAACTTTGCACTTTTTCAAAGATCAGATCACATTTGGTGCATTGATATTGATAAGTGGGCATAGGAGATTAGTTTATTTATAAAATGCCATAGAATCATGTTCTAAGTGAGTTCGAAAAATCTCAAATGTTAAATGATTGCGGTGGTCATCATTAGTAAGCAGAATCGGAAGCGGAAAATCACGCCAGTTTTCATTCAAAAATCTGCGGTACTTTTAGCAACTTTTTGCTGGTCTTTTATTGGATTATCTGCCTCATCTGCCACCAGCTTGATTGAATCAAACCCGCGAGCCGGTTCGGTAATTAATATCGCTCCAGATGCAATAACTTTGACCGCCAACGCCCAATTAGATGCAAACGGAAATCAAGTAGTAGTTACCGACCCAATTGGTAAAAAAATTAGTGATGGCACTGTGGAATCGCAGGGCGCTAATTTGATTGTTGGACTTAAGCCAATGACTCAATCGGGTATTTACACCGTTAGTTATACATTGGTTGCAGTTAATGATGTGCCAGTAACTGGCAGTTTTACATTTTTATTTAATGCCCCAGCAACTCTTGCGCCAAATTCAGATACAACTACAACAGAGAATCAATTGAATCAAAATCCAAATCGGATCACCGACATAATCGTGATCGCAATGATGGTGGTGGCCTTCATGGTTTTAATTTGGCTTTCTAGATTTGCCAGGCGAAATTTTGGAGGTCGCGCCAAAAATTTTAGAACCAGCCAAAGTACTGGTAAATCTAAAGACGGCACTAAAGACAGAGCTAAAACCAAGCGCAAAACATTCGGTAGATAAAGGTTTGCTTTGG
>CALMJB010000095.1 GCA_937864205.1 uncultured Actinomycetes bacterium
GGTTGTGTCGTAAATGTGAAAATTGTCAGAGATCATTAAATGACTCGTTTGTTCCAACCATGTTTATCGGCAATTTGGCCATGTTGAATTCCAAGTAATTGTTGGCGAATTTCATTTGTAATCGGACCAGGTTTGCCATCACCGGTTACCCATGTGCCGGCATTTGATTTGGCTGCGCCGATTGCTGAAACCACCGCGGCAGTTCCGCAGGCAAATGTTTCTGATATCTCGCCGCTTTGCACGCCATTTTTCCAATCATCAATCGAGATCATTTTCTCTTCTACCGAATAACCAAGATCGCTAGCTAATGTAAGTATTGAATCGCGAGTAATTCCGGGTAAAAGTGTGCCGGTTAATTTTGGCGTAATGATCTTGGCAGATTTTCCAGTTCCTTTAACAAAGTAAAGATTCATTCCGCCCATTTCTTCAACCCAAAAACGTTCTTTTGCATCAAGCCAAACCACTTGATCGCACCCTTGTTTTGCCGCTTGTTGTTGTGCCACAAGTGATGCTGCGTAATTTCCGCCGCACTTTGCTTCACCGGTTCCGCCTTGGGCAGCGCGAACATATTCAGTAGAGATCCAAACTGTTACTGCATTAGCCGCGTTGAAATATGCCGCTGCCGGAGTTGCAATCAAAAGATATGTAGCCTCATTTGATGGCCTAACGCCTAATCCAACCTCGGTAGCAATTAAAAACGGCCTTATATATAAGGACTCGCCTACTTTCTTTGGCACCCAATCTTTATCTTGTTTAACTAATGCTTCGATTGTGGCGAGAAAGAAATCAACTGGCATTTCCGGCAGAGCCATTCTGGCTGCACTGCGGGCAAATCTTTTTGCATTCGCCTCGGGTCTAAATAATGAAATTCCGCCATCGGGTTGGATGTATGCCTTCATACCTTCGAAAATTTCTTGCCCATAGTGGAAAACCATCGTGGCTGGATCAAGACTTAACGGACCATAAGGTTGCAGCGTTGCATCTGACCAACCAGTTTTCTCATTCCATTTCGCAACCACCATGTGATCGGTGTAGTACTTTCCAAATCCAGGAGCGCTTAAATATTGATCTCGCGTACTTGCTTGTGTTGGATTCGAATTGGGATTAATTAATACTTTCATGCCACTGCCTTTGATATTGCATTAGATATTGCTGCGCCGATTTCATCTGTGCCACGTTTAGAATCTTTTCGATTTAGTAAATCTTGAGCCACCGCTGTTTCAACATCTCTAGCAGCATCAACTAAACCTAAATGATCTAGCATCATCGCAATCGACAAAATTGTTGCTGTTGGATCAGCCAAATTCTTTCCGGCAATATCTGGCGCAGATCCATGTACTGGTTCAAACATAGAAGGAAACTTTCCGGTCGGATTTATATTTGCCGAAGCCGCTAATCCGATACCACCACAGATTGCTGCCGCAATATCGGTCAAGATATCGCCAAATAAATTATCGGTGACCACTACATCAAATCGATCTGGGTTGGTCACAAAAAACATTGCAGCGGCATCAACATGCAGGTAATCGGTTTTAACTTCTGGGAATTCTTTAGCAACTTCGTTAAAGACTCGGGTCCATAATCCGCCGGCTCGTACTAAAACATTATTTTTATGAACTAATGTAAGTTTTTGGCGCGGCCTGACTTTTGCTTTATTGAAAGCGTATCTAATTACTCGCTCAACACCTTTATAAGTGTTTATTGATTCTTCAGTTGCTAGTTCGCTCTTGCTGCCTTCATCTTTTACTTGTCCGGCACCAACGTATAAACCTTCGGTTCCTTCTCGCACCACTAAAAAATCAATGTTGTTGCTATTAGTAACCGCAGATTTAACGCCAGCAAACAAACGCGCTGGGCGAAGGTTTACGAAATGATCAAAACCAAAGCGAAGTTTTAATAACAAGCCACGTTCTAATGTTCCAGATGGCACCGATGGGTCGCCAACTGCGCCTAGCAAAATCACATCAGCTTTGGCTAAATCGTTCATTACATCATCTGGCAAAGCCGCTTTTGTCTTGTGCCAAAACGCTGCGCCTAATTCATAATTTTTCTTAACAAAATTAACTTGGTATTTAGCAGCAACGACATCTAAAACTTTCAAACCTTGTGCCACAACCTCTGGACCAATTCCATCGCCGGCAATCACCGCTAAATTAAAACTTTTCATGGTTAATCAACCACCAAATTCACATAACGAACCATTTGTGCGCCGGTTTCTTTCTCGATAATTTGCACAGTTTCAGCGGGAATTTGTGAATCAACGGTTAGCGCCATTAATGCTTGTCCACCTGCGCGATCCCTAGCTACCTGCATATCAGCGATATTGATTTTCAATTTTCCTAATGCATTACCTACGACTCCAACAACACCGGGCCGATCGGAATAACTTAAGAACAACAAATTCTCAGTTGGTTTCAAATCTAAATCATGTTCATCGATTGCCACAATCTTTTCGATTTGTTTGATTCCCATCAATGTGCCACTGACCAAAGCGGTTGCGCCATTTTGGCAGGCTGCTCTAACTGAAACTAAGTTGCGATGATCTGGGCTATCGGCATCCGTAGAAACTTTTGAAGTTAAGTTTTTCTCTGCCGCAAGCGATGGCGCATTAACATAAGTAACATCTTCTGCACCGGTAGCAATTAACGCACCTTTTATTGCGCTAGTTGCCAGAACTGAAACATCTTCAGCAGCAATCTCGCCGCGAACTTCTACATCGATAGAAACTGGAATCTCACCAGCTAACGCAGTTGCAACCTGCGCTAATTTTTCTACCAATGGCAACGCTGGACGAATAACTTCGGCAATCGCGCCGCCCTTAACATTTACTGCATCCGGAACTAATTCTCCGCTTAATGCTTTACGAACAGATTGTGCAACTGCGATGCCGGCCCGCTCTTGTGCTTCATCAGTTGATGCACCAAGGTGCGGAGTCGCCACCACATTGTCTAATTCAAAAAGTGGTGAATCGGTGCAAGGTTCAGTGGCAAAAACATCTAAACCAGCTCCTGCGACTCGACCATCTTTCAAAGCTTTGTAAAGCGCCGCTTCATCTAAAACTCCACCGCGCGCCGCATTAATAATTCGCACAGTTGGTTTCACTTTAGCTAGCGCTGCTTCGCCAATTAAATTCGCGGTTTCTTTAGTTTTTGGCAAATGAATCGTGATGAAATCACTAACTTTTAATAATTCATCTAAATCAACCAAGCGAACATTTAATTGCGCCGCCCGAGCCGGTTGAAGATATGGGTCATAAGCAACCACCTGCATTCCAAAAGATTGCATGCGAGATGCAACTAGTTGACCTATTCGCCCGAATCCAACGATTCCTAATGTTTTTTCAAATAATTCTGCACCGGTGTATTTGCTACGTGCCCACTTACCACCTCGAAGTGCGGCATGCGCTGGCGAAATAAATCTGGCACTTGCCAAAATTAATCCGATTGCCAACTCGGCCGCTGAAACAATGTTTGAAGTTGGTGCATTAACCACCATTACTCCGGCGGCTGTTGCTGCGGGAATATCAACATTATCTAATCCGACTCCGGCGCGAGCAATAACTTTTAAACCTTTTGCAGCAGCAATTGCTTCAGAATCCATTTTGGTTGCAGAGCGAATTAATACTGCATCAACACCATTTGCTAATGCTTTAAGTAATTCGATGCGATTTGCGCCATCACAATTTCTAATTTCAAAATCGGGTCCGAGCGCAGAAACAGTCGCCGGCGATAACTCTTCGGCGATTAATACAACTGGTTTATTAGCCACGCGCTGCCGAACCCTCTTTGTAATCATCATCTTTTGCTTTAACCCAAGACATCATCTTGCGCAGATCTCGACCAACTTGTTCAATCGGATGTTGTTCGCCCTTTGCGCGCAGTGATTTAAATTCAGGTGCGCCGGCATCTTGATCATCAATAAAGCGCTTTGCAAACGCGCCAGATTGCACATCAGCTAGCACTTTCTTCATGTTTTCTTTCACATGTGGATCAATCACGCGCGGACCAGAGATGTAATCGCCATATTCAGCTGTGTCTGAAACTGACCAACGTTGTTTTGCGATTCCACCTTCGTACATCAAATCCACAATTAATTTCAATTCATGTAAACATTCAAAGTATGCAACCTCAGGTTGGTATCCAGCTTCGATTAATGTTTCAAAGCCATACATCACTAATTGCGATGCGCCACCACAAAGAACTGATTGCTCACCAAACAAATCGGTTTCAGTTTCTTCTTTGAAGGTTGTCAAAATTCCACCAGCGCGTAATCCACCAATTGCTTTCGCATAAGAAAGTGTTAATGCCCAAGCATTTGAAGTTGCATCATTTTCAACGGCCACAATCACAGGCACGCCGCGACCGGCGGAGTATTCCCGTCGTACTAAATGGCCCGGACCTTTCGGTGCGACCATACAAACATCGATATTTGCCGGCGGTTTGATGTAACCAAATCGAATATTGAAACCGTGGCCAAAGAAAAGCGCACTGCCCGCTTTCATATTTGGCGCAATCGATTGATTGTAAATATGACGTTGCACATGATCTGGTGCTAACAACATGACTACATCGGCATTCTTAACCGCATCTTCAACGGTCGCTACTTTTAATCCTTCTGCAGCGGCTTTGTCCCAAGATTTTGATCCACTCTTTAATCCAACTGTTACATCAACACCGGAATCTCGCAGTGATAGTGCGTGCGCGTGACCTTGCGATCCGTATCCAATTACCGCCACCTTCTTAGATTGGATGATTGAAAGATCTGCATCCTCATCGTGATAGATCGTTGCCACGTGCTTCTCCTTTATTTCTGGTATTTCTAGTATCTATACCGGTTAATTTTGATAATCCGCGGTGGAGTTATCTTGGTTTGATTGATTTGCTGTTCCCATCGTAGTTAATGTGCGATCTGCCAAAGTGGTGGCGCCTTTTTCCATTGCAACGACACCAGATTGAACTAATTCCTTTATGCCAACCGCTTTTAATTCGGTCAAGAATTTTTCAATCTCAGCGCGTTCGCCGACCGCTTCCACTTCTAGTACCCCATTTGCTTCAATGAACTTTGCGCCAAACTTCTTACTTAATTCCACACTCTTTGGCGTATTCGCAACTTTCACTAGCAATAATTCTCGCTGCAAAGATTCCGCTGGTTTCATTTCGGAAATACCAATCACATTCACTAATTTGAATAATTGTGCGTTCACTTGATCAAGTGCGTGACCTTCTAAATTCAAAACAATTGTCATTCGCGAAACTTTTGGATTTTCAGTCGGTCCCACTGCCAGCGAATCGATGTTGTATCCGCGGCGAGAAAATAATGAGGCAACGCGTGCCAACACACCAGGTGAGTTCTCGACCAAAACTGCCAGAGTATGAATTGCCATTAAAGTTCCTGCGAATCCCAAACCGGCGCCATCGAACGCGCGACCGTTATTTCATCATTAGATGTACCGGCCGCAACCATCGGCCACACCATTGCATCGCGATGCACATTGAAATCAACTACAACTGGCCGATCATTAATTGCCATCGCCGCTTCGATGGTTTTGTCTACATCTGCTTTGCTTTCGCACCGCATACCAACACAGCCCATCGCCTCTGCCAACAACTTAAAATCTGGAACTCGTTTTGAGTGTAAATCTGTATTGGAATAACGCTGGTTATAAAACAATGTTTGCCATTGGCGAACCATTCCCAAAGATTCATTATTAATAACTGCGACTTTGATTGGAATATTGTTCAAAGCGCAAGTAACTAATTCCTGATTTGTCATTTGGAAACAACCGTCGCCATCAATTGCCCATACGGTTTGATTTGGTGCACCAACTTTTGCGCCCATTGCCGCCGGAACTGCATAACCCATGGTTCCTAAACCGCCGGAATTTAACCAAGTACGTGGTTTTTCATAATTAATAAACTGCGAGGCCCACATTTGATGTTGACCTACACCGGCTGCGAAGATCGCATCGGGACCAGAAATCTCACCAATTCTTTTAATTACATATTGCGGTGAAAGTGAACCATCAGCTGGTTCATCAAATCCAAGTGGGAATCGATTGCGCCAAGAATCAACTTCTTGCCACCACGATGTTAAATCTGGTTTGTTTTTTGCTAACTCACTTTTAACCGTTGGAATTAACGCCTTTAAAATATTTTTTAAATCGCCAATCAGTGGCACATCAGCATGACGATTTTTTCCAATTTCAGCTGGATCAATATCGGCATGAATTACTTTTGCTTTTGTCGCAAAGGAAGAAAGTTTTCCAGTGACTCGATCATCAAATCGGGCGCCTAATGTGATTAACAAATCCGCTTTTTGTAATGCAGTAACTGCGGCAACGGTGCCATGCATTCCCGGCATACCCAAATGCAAACGATGTGAATCTGGGAAGGCACCGCGCGCCATCAAAGTTGTTACAACTGGTGCATTTATCAATTCAGCAAGTTGCATCAATTCTGCGCTGGCATTTGCTTTGATGATTCCGCCACCGATATACAGAACTGGCTTCTTTGATTCGCAAATTAATTGTGCCGCTTGTTGCACCATTTTTAAATCAGGATTTACTACTGGGTTATAACCTGCCAAATTCAAATTACTTGGATACTTAAATTCCGTTTTCATCTGCAATGCATCTTTTGCGATATCAACTAATACTGGTCCGGGCCGGCCGGTGCGAGCAATGTAAAACGCTTCGGCAATTGCATTTGGAATCTCATCTGGATTTGTGATCAAATAATTATGTTTTGTAATTGGCATCGTTACACCGCGAATATCTGCCTCTTGGAATGCATCGGTACCGATTGCTGGTCCGGGAACTTGTCCGGTGATTGCGACTATTGGAACTGAATCCATTTGTGCATCAGCAAGAGGTGTAACCAAATTTGTTGCGCCCGGTCCGCTGGTGGCAATGCAGACTCCGACTTTTCCAGTTACTTGGGCGTAACCAGTTGCGGCGTGACCAGCTCCTTGTTCATGACGAACCAAAATGTGGCGAATCTTTGAATCAAAAATCGGATCATAAGCAGGCAAAATTGCACCACCGGGAATGCCAAACATGACATCAACTCCGGTTTGCTCTAGCGCTTTAACCAAACTTTGTGCGCCGGTAATTTTCTCGCTCATTTAACCTTTCAATTCATTTACTTCTAATAAATTTCTTCCACTAATAAAAAACCCCTCAGATTTTCTGAGGGGTGCGACTAACTTTTTCTAGTTAGAGCGCACGCTCCAAAATCACGACCACACCCACAATTGAAATCACAATTGCGGATGAGATTGATGATGAAGTTGAAACTTTTTGCATGGCGGTAGTTTCGCAGTTCATAACTGCCCTAGTCAAGGGGTGAGATTTGTATCTCAGAATTTGGACAGATGATCTGCGGAAATTAATCGCAGACCGCGCCTTTAGAAGCCGAGCCAACCAGTTTTGAATACTTAGCCAAAACTCCGTTTTTGAATTTATGTGAAAGTGGTTTGAAGTTTGCTTTTCGATTGGCTAACTCTTTTGCATCAACTAATAAATCTAATGTGCGATTTTTAATATCGATTTTGATTCGGTCGCCATTTTTTACCAAAGCAATTGGTCCACCATCAACCGCTTCAGGTGCAACATGACCAACACATAATCCAGTTGTGCCACCAGAAAATCTGCCATCGGTTAATAGCAAAACTGATTTACCTAATCCGGCGCCTTTAATTGCACCAGTTATCATCAACATCTCGCGCATTCCTGGTCCGCCTTTTGGACCTTCGTAACGAATTACAACTACATCGCCAGCTTGAATCTCACCTTTTTCTAACGCGGTCATTGCCGCTTGTTCTCGTTCAAAAACTTTTGCCGGACCTTCAAAGGTATCGACTCCGACTCCGGCAGTTTTAGAGACCGCACCATCGGGTGCAAGTGATCCACCCAAAATTGTGATTCCGCCATGCACCGACATTGGATTTGAAACCGCTTTCAAAATATCACCATCTGGATCTGGTGGAGTTATATCTTTTAAATTTTCCGCCATGGTTTTGCCGGTAACCGTTAAGCAATCGCCATTTAATAATTTGGCATCAAGTAATGCCCGCAAGATAACTGGAATGCCGCCGACTTTATCTACATCTGACATCACATATTTTCCAAATGGTTTTAAATCACCAAGTAGTGGAACTTTGCTACCGACGCGATGAAAATCTGCCAACGATAAATCCACATTAGCTTCGTGAGCGATTGCGAGTAAATGCAAAACTGCATTTGTGGAACCGCCAAGTGCCATCACGATCGTGATTGCATTTTCAAAAGCTGCTTTAGTCAGAATCTGCCGAGTGGTGATTCCTTTTTTAATTAATTCGACCACGGTCGCACCGGCTTTGATTGCGTAATCATCGCGACGACGATCAACTGATGGTGGCGATGCTGATCCAGGAAGTGACAGACCAATTGCTTCACCAACTGCCGCCATTGTGTTTGCGGTGTACATACCACCGCACGCACCTTCGCCTGGACAAATTGCTCGTTCAATTCGATCAACTTGTTCTTGTGAAATTAATCCCCGAGCACAGGCGCCGACCGCTTCAAATGCATCAATGATTGTTACATCTTTGCCATCTAATTTTCCGGGCAAAGTGGAACCGGCGTAAACAAAAACACTGGCCACATCGATTCGGGCTGCCGCCATCATCATGCCCGGTAAAGATTTATCGCAACCGGCAAAAGTAACCATTCCATCTAAACGTTCTGCTTGCATTACCGTTTCAACCGAATCGGCAATCACCTCTCTGGAAACTAATGAAAAATGCATTCCTTCATGGCCCATTGAAATTCCATCTGAAACTGAAATCGTGCCAAACTGCATTGGAAATCCACCGGCGGCAATTACTCCTTGTTTAGATGCTTTTGCCAACCGATCAAGTGACAAATTACAAGGGGTAACTTCATTCCAAGATGAGGCAATACCAATTTGTGGCTTAGCAAAATCTTCATCTTTCATTCCGATTGCCCGCAACATGCCACGTGCCGGAGCGCGCTCTAACCCATCTGTAACTAATCCAGAACGGGGTTTGATACTCATTTCAAAAGTTTATCGGTAGCGTTAAAAAGATGCAGAGTGATTAAGGTTGTTGGCCTAAGTGTTTTAATAATAATTCTCGGACTCGGGCGGCATTTGCTTGCCCACCAGTTGATTTCATTACCGCACCAATTAATGCACCAGATGCTGGAATATTTCCGGCTCGAACTTTTTCGGCGGTCTCAGGTTGTGCCGCAATTGCTGCTGCAATTGCCTGCATTAATGCCGAATCATCTGAAACAACTTTTAATCCACGTTTTTCCATGACAGATTTTGGATTACCTTCACCATCTATTACTCCCGCCAACACCTGCCTAGCAAGTTTGTCAGTCAATTCTCCGGTTGAAATCAAATTGATTAGTTCAACCACATCATTAATTGCAATTAGTTGAGTTGGTACTACATTTTTTTCATTTGCAATTCGCGAGATTTCACCCATCCACCAACTGCGCGCCAAAGTTTTTTCTGCGCCCGCTTCGATAGTTTGAGCAACAGTGTCTAATAAATCGGCATTTACCATCGCAGTCATCTCTTTATCTGGCACATTCCACTCTTGTTGTAAACGCTTTCTGCGCTCGGAAGGTTTTTCCGGTAATTTTTTACGAAGCGATTCAATTAATTCTTTTGTAGGAGCAACTGGAACTAAATCTGGTTCGGGAAAATATCGGTAATCCTCTGCTTGCTCTTTTGATCTGCCGGGTCTAGTCAAACCACTATCTTCTAAAAAGTGTCTGGTCTCTTGAACTACCCGCTCGCCTTTCGATAATAAATTGGCATGGCGTTCAATTTCACTCTGCACCGCCCGTTCAATTGATCGCAACGAGTTAACATTTTTAGTTTCACTTCTGGTTCCTAATTTGCCGGAAGAAATCGGTGCCAATGAAACGTTTGCATCGCAACGCAGTGAACCTTGCTCCATGCGAACATCTGAAACCTGCAAACTTTTAACAATGTCTCGCAGCTCTGTTACATATGCGCGGGCAACTTGTGGTGCATATTTACCGGTACCGGTAATCATCTTGGTAACGATTTCAATCAGTGGAATTCCGGCTCGGTTGTAATCCAGCAACGAATATTCCGCGCCATGAATTCGCCCAGTGGCTCCACCTACGTGACTAGATTTTCCGGTGTCTTCTTCCATGTGCACCCGCTCAATTTCAATTCGAAATTTCTTTGGACCTTCATCGGTCTCGATCTGCACATCTAAAAATCCATTTTTACAAATTGGTTCGTCATATTGCGAAGTTTGAAAATTCTTTGGCATATCTGGATAAAAATAATTCTTGCGGGCAAATCTAGAAAATGGCGCAATCTCGCAATTTAATGCCAAGCCAATCAAGATGGTGCTTTCAATTGCTCGCTTATTTACAACTGGCAATGAACCAGGCAGTCCTAAGCAAACCGGACAAGTTTGTGTATTCGGTGCTGCCCCGAATTCGGTCGCACAACCGCAAAACATTTTAGATTTGGTATTTAACTCTACGTGTACTTCAAGTCCAAGAGTTGGTTCAAACTTTGTCATCGCCTCTGAAAAAGTTAACATTTTGAACCTTTTAATTTTGGTGCAAACTCCCAAAACGGTTTGCCCCATTTATCTTTTAACGCCGCTTCAATTGCGCCACCCACCAGGTATAACCGATCATCAGCCATTGCCGGAGCCATGATTTGAAATCCGCTCGGCAATTGGTCTTCACTTGCTAATCCATTTGGCAAACTAAGTCCGCAAATACCAGCCATGTTCACTGGAATAGTGGCGATGTCATTTAAATACATAGCCAATGGATCATTTGCTTTCTCGCCGATCTTAAATGCAGTCGTTGGCGCAGTAGGTGAAACCAAAACATCTGCGCTCTTAAACGCGTTATCAAAATCTTGTTTGATCAAAGTTCTAACCTTTTGCGCAGATCCGTAATACGCATCGTAATAACCCGATGAAAGTGCGTATGTTCCTAAAATAATTCTGCGCTTAACTTCGCGACCAAAACCTGCTTGGCGAGTCAGATTCATAACCTCTTCAGCACTACGTTGGCCATCATCGCCAACTCTTAATCCATAACGCATCGCATCGAAACGAGCTAAGTTTGAGGAACATTCCGATGGTGCGACCAAGTAATAAGCGGCAAGTGCGTATTGAAAATTCGGACAAGAGACTTCAACGATTTGGGCACCGAGAGATACCAATAAATCTAGAGTTTGCGAAAACTTTTCGGCGACGCCGGTTTGATAACCATCGCCACTTAATTCTTTAACGACTCCAATTTTTAAACCTTTGACATCTTTCTTTCGTGCTGCCGATACAAAATCTGGTACCGGTGAATTGATACTGGTGGAATCTTTTGGATCAAATCCGGCAATCGCCGCGTGCACCATTGCTGCATCTTCAACTGTTCTAGCAAATGGTCCGGCTTGATCTAATGATGATGAGAATGCAATTAATCCATAACGCGAAACTGATCCGTAAGTTGGTTTGACTCCCACGATTCCACAAACCGCTGCTGGTTGTCGGATTGATCCGCCGGTATCAGTACCAATTGAAATTGGTGCTTCAAATGCCGCAACTGCCGCCGCAGATCCACCACTTGATCCACCGGGAATTCGAGTTAAGTCCCACGGATTATGTGTCGGTCCAAATGCGGAATTTTCTGTCGATGAACCCATCGCAAACTCATCCATATTTGTTTTACCTAGAATCACAACATCATTAGCTTTCAATTTTGTTACTAATGTCGCGTCATATGGTGGACGCCAGCCCTCTAAAATTTTTGAACCGCAAGTAGTTGGCACATTCGCCTGTGCCATAACATCTTTTAATGCCAATGGAATTCCAGCTAGCGGCGATAATTTTTCGCCAGCGGCTCGCTTTTTATCGATTGTGGCCGCTTGCGCAAGTGCATTTTTCTCATCTAAATATAAAAACGCCTTCACTTCATTATCGACCGCTTTTATTTGTGCGTAATGCTCTTGTACTAATTCGGTTGCAGAGATTTGTTTAGCGGCTAACGCCTGCGCCTGTTCGGTCGCGGTTTTCTTGAGCAAACTCATTCTTCACCCAAGATCTGTGGAACTTGGAATCGATCCTCACTCTTTTTTGGCGCACCCGATAATGCTTGTTCGACCGTCAAACTTTTAGTGACCACATCTTCGCGGGTGACATTTGTAATTGGAATTGGATGCGAAGTTGGTGGCACATCAGAATTTGCAACCTCTTGAACTTTTGCCACCGCGGAAAGAATCACCTGCATCTCGCCAGAGAGGTGATCTAGTTCTTCATCGGACATTTGAATTCGCGCTAGCCGCGCTAAATTTGCGACCTCTTCACGGGAAATTCCAGCCATAAGCCAACCTTACCTGCCCATTTAATCACCGAGAAATTAGTTTTATGAGACTATGATTTCAAGTAACAATTATGAGATTTATATTTAAATTCATTCGAAATACTGTAATCACACTTGCAGTGATTTATGGATTGTTGTTTGCGCTAACTACTTATGCGCATTACCCCGAACCGATTAGCGCTATTCGACTTGGTCTAGCGCCTGCTTCAAAAACTCCATTCTTGATGCCCGCTCATGAATTTGCAGCTTCTGCCAAACCAATAACGTTACCGACTGGTGTAGAGGTGTTACCGAAAGTTAATTACCAAGGAAATCAAATTGCATTTGATGATTTTCTCTCTTTAACTAAGACAAATGCATTCTTGGTGATTAGAAATGGAATGCTGACTTATCAGTGGTACAACAAAGGATTTTCAGAATCCTCAAAGTTACCCTCTTATTCGGTCGCCAAAACTATGACCTCGTTGATGATTGGAAAGTTGATAGCTGAAGGAAAAATTTCTGAACAAAACTACTTTGTTGACTTCTTCCCAGAATTAAAAAATGGCACCGACTTTGACAAGGTAAAAATTAAAGATTTGTTAGATATGCAAGGTGGCGTATTAGTTTCTGACAATTATCCAACTGGTCCAAGTGGTTGGGGGGTTGCGATTGCACAAATGTATGCCACCACCGACACGATGTGGTTCATGAAGAACAATCGCAAGATGGCAGAAGCACCTGGTACTAAAGCGGAATATCGCAGCGTTGATACTCAAATGTTGGGAATGATTATTCGAAAAGTAACTGGTAAGAAAGTTGCAGATTATTTTTCCGAAACTATTTGGCAAAAAGTGGGAGCGAAATACTCTGGCACTTGGAATGTTGATCGAATCGGTGGCCAAGAAAAAACATTCTGTTGCTTTAATGCCACCGCAATTGATTACGCAAAAGTGGGATTGATGTTGTTAAACAATGGCTATGTCGGCAGCGAACGAATCGTAAGTGCCAATTGGATGAATCGCTTAAGTACCCCAGTTGTTAAGTTAGATCGCGATTGGGGTTACAGCGCACAGATTTGGCATCCATATCCAAACATCATGATGATGATGGGATTACATGGCCAATATGTTTACATCGATCCGACAACTAGAACGGTAATTGTGAAAAGTAGCGATGTACCAACTGGCAAAGAAGATGAGGCTGCGGTTGCTTCGGTACTAGATCAAATTTCTAAATTAAGGTCTTAATTTTTAAATTCTAGGATCAGTTGGATTCTGGGTGCGATATTCCCACTGTTGTTCAATTTCATCATCACTTAATTGATCAACATCATCGTTTAAGTCATTTCGCCATAACGCTTCTAGCCGAACATCTTGTCCGCGAGGACCGGCTAACAATTCTGCGCCGGCTTCAATGCTTGGTTCCCAATCGAAGATGACCGCTGATTCGCCTTGGCCAATTCGAACTTCACTTCCAGAAACTGCACCTTTTTTAAATAATTCTTTTTCAACTCCGTACGAAGCCAAACGATCGGCTAAATATCCAATTGCTTCCGCATTCTTAAAGTCAGTTTGTTTCACCCAACGCTCAGGTTTTTCACCGACTACTTGAAAACTACCATCTTTGTTTGCGGTAACTTTAAAACCGGCATCATTTACTGGAATTGGTCGCAACACAATTCGGGTATCTTCATCGGTTTTCTTATTTTTTCGTTGTGCTTCGATGATTCGAGACATCGCATAAATTAATTCTGGTAATCCGGCTCGCGACGCTGCCGAAACTTGATACACCTCATATCCACGCTTTTGTAATTCTCCTTGCACCATATCTGCAATTGCTTTTCCATCTGGCAAATCAATTTTATTAAGAGCAATTATTCGAGGACGATCAGATAATCCGCCATAAGCCTTTAATTCCTCTTCAATCACCTCAAAATCTTTGATTGGATCACGTTCGGTTTCTAGCGCAGCACAATCTAAAACTTGAACAAGCGCGCTACATCTTTCAACATGGCGTAAAAATTCCAGCCCTAATCCTTTGCCTTTCGAAGCGCCAGGTATTAATCCCGGAACATCTGCAACGGTGAATCTGACTTCACCTGCTTGCACAACGCCAAGATTTGGGACCAATGTTGTAAATGGATAATCTGCAATTTTCGGACGGGCTGCTGAAATTGCGGCAATCAACGATGATTTTCCAGCACTTGGAAATCCAACTAATCCAATATCGGCAACACTTTTTAATTCCAGAATTAAAGTTCGAGTTTGGCCAGTTTCACCAAGTAATGCAAAGCCCGGAGCTCGCCTTCTAGAGTTTGCCAGTCCAGCATTTCCTAATCCACCCATGCCACCTTGAGCGGCGATGAATCTGGTTCCGATTCCTAATAAATCTGCGATTTGATTTCCGTTTTCATCTTTTACAACTGTGCCGTTGGGAACCGGTAAAACTAAATCTTTTCCTTCAGCACCATTGGCAAAATCGCCCATGCCTTGTTTGCCATCAGTTGCTTTGCGATGTGGCGAGTGATGAAAATCCAACAGTGTGGTTGTTCCAGAATCGACCACAAGAATCACGTCGCCACCGCGACCACCATTTCCACCATCTGGTCCACCAAATGGAATGAATTTCTCGCGATGAACCGACACGCAACCATCGCCACCTTTTCCAGCAGAGGCATGAACAATTACCCGATCAACAAATGTGGTCATTTATGTTCTCTCCTTCCGCTCTCTTATTTCTAAATTACTTTTTAATTTTCAAAACCGTTATAAATAAAAAAGGCCCGCAATCGCAGGCCCTTTTTAATTCCTAAATCAAGATTAAGAAGCGGCCACCACGTTTACAACTCTACGACCACGGGCTCTGCCAAATTCAACTGCGCCTGGTTGTAATGCAAACAAAGTGTCATCTTTTCCGATTCCGACATTTTTACCGGGATGAAAATAAGTGCCACGTTGTCTTACCAAAATCTCGCCACCTTTGACTATCTGGCCTGCGAAGCGTTTGATGCCAAGGTATTGCGGATTGGAATCACGACCATTTCTCGTCGATGAGACACCCTTTTTACTTGCCATCTATTTCACCTACCTCTTTTACTTAACTTACTTATTAATTCCAGTAATTTTTACGCGAGTTAACGCGGCGCGAAATCCTTGGCGACGACGGTAACCGGTTTTTTGTTTGTAACGAGTAATTCGAATCTTTGGACCCTTTTGATCAGCTAAAACTTCGCCAGTTACTTTCACCGCGGCTAAAACTTTTGGATCGGCAGTTACATCTTTTCCATCAACTAGAAGCACCGCCGGAAAATTTACTTTTGCGCCAACTTCAGCCTCAACGCGATCAATCACAAGAGTGTCGCCAACGCTGACTTTCTCTTGTCTTCCGCCTGCTTTTACAACCGCGTACATTGATTAAATCCTTTTTTGTGATTTATTCTTATTTGAAAACGAGTGCCAAGGGTATTTATTTGAATCCCTAATGGTCAAATTAATCCCGCCGGGCACTTAATTCAGCACTTAATTCACCGCTTAATTATTCGCCAGTAATTACTCCGGTACTAACTGAGCGACGGCGTTTACGGGCAGGTTCGACTACCACCTCTGGCGCCGCGACCTCATCCGTTAGTGCACTCGAATTCGAAGAATCAGATGTATCAGAAGAATCATCTAGATCATTTGAATCCTCTAGTTCATTTAATTGCGTTAAATGAGTTAATTGACTTGGTTCATTTGCATCAGATAAATCTTCATCTTGCGCATTGGCGCGGGAATATTTACGATCTAAATCTTTCTCAAGATTTTGTTTGCGAACCGGTTCGGTATGAATATGAATTCCGCGTCCACCACAACTATCGCAAGTAGTTGAAAATGCTTCTATTAATCCTTGTCCCACACGCTTTCTGGTCATTTGGACTAATCCCAAAGAGGTAACTTCAGCGACTTGGTGCTTGGTGCGATCTCGTCCGAGGCATTCAACCAATCTGCGCAGAACTTGATCTCGGTTTGATTCTAAAATCATGTCGATGAAATCGATAACGATGATTCCACCCAAGTCACGTAATCTAAGTTGACGGGCAATTTCTTCAGCAGCTTCTAGATTGTTTTTTGTAACGGTCTCTTCAAGGTTTCCACCTTTTCCAATGAATTTTCCGGTGTTTACATCGATCACAATCATCGCTTCGGTTCGATCAATTACTAAGTAACCACCGGAAGGTAAATACACCTTTCGATCAAATGCTTTCGCAAGTTGTTCATCGACTCGATATTTAATGAATAAATCTTCACTTTCGGAATAACGTTCGATGCGACTGGTTAATTCTGGTGCTATAAAACTTATGTAATTTTGTATGTCATCCCAAGCATCGCTACCTTGCACAATTAATTTTCGGAAATCTTCATTGAAAATATCGCGAATAACTCGCACAGTTAGATCTGGTTCGCTGTACAACAATGCCGGCGCTTTTGTAGAACTATTCTTCGCCTTCTTTTCAATATCTTCCCACTGTGCTTTCAAACGTTTAACATCACGTTCGATTTCAGTTTCAGAGATTCCTTCTGCAGCGGTACGGACAATTACGGTCTCTTCACCAATCACCATATTTTTCAAAATACTTTTTAGTCGAGCGCGTTCCTCTTCTGGTAACCGACGGCTGATGCCACTCATTCCGCCACCTGGTACGAAAACTAAATAACGACCTGGCAATGAAATCTGACTTGTAAGTCTGGCACCTTTTTGACCAATTGGATCTTTAGTTACTTGTACCAAAACGGATTGACCAGTTTTTAAAACATTTTCAATTTTTCTTTGTTTGCCTTCCGCAAGTCCTGATTCATCCCAGTTAACTTCGCCGGCGTAAAGCACTGCATTTCGACCTTTGCCAATATCAACGAATGCAGCTTCCATGGAAGGTAAAACATTTTGTACTTTTCCAAGGTAAACATTTCCGACATATGAAATATTGCTATTTCTATTTACGTAATGTTCAACCATTACGCCATCTTCAATGATTGCAATTTGAGTACGGTCGCCAGTTTGGCGAACTAACATCTCGCGTTCTACCGATTCACGTCGCGATAAAAATTCAGCTTCGGTAATCACCATGCCACGCCGACGAGTGAAATCTCGGGAATATTCTCGGCCACCTTCGCGGCGGTTGAATCCGCGGTCATAGCGATCGCGGTGAGAACGCTCGCGTTTTACAAATCCGCGTTCACGACCGGCTGGTTTAGTTTTTGGTTTAGATTCACGAACTTTTACAACTGTTAAGACACCATCTTCATCAACGGTTTCGCCCGGAGTTACCGCATCACCTTTTGCACGTCGGCGTCGTCTGCGTCGATGAGTGAGAGAACCTGTGGTTGCTTCGGCAGAATCTGTGCCACTTTCGGTTGATTCAGTATCAGCCGATTCTGAATCTAAAGAGTCATCTTCATTCTTATTGTTGGGATCAAAATCTCGACCACGCTTCTTGCCTCGAACACCCCTGCGGCGACGGCGACGAAAGTTTGATTTTTCAGAATCTGAATCTGTTTTCGCAGATTCCTTTGAATCTGAACTGGTTCGTACCGATGTTGGCGCAGCCTGAAACATAGGAACTGGTATTGATTTAACCTCTGAACCTTCAGAGGATTTTCTTACAGTGCGCTTGCGCGCAATCTTTGGCTCATCAGCCATAATTAAAAATCCTTACAAAATCTTATGAGTAATTCCAGTTTAGGAAATTACTTTCTACTAAATTCCTTATTAAATTCTTATCTTTTTAAAAAAATTCAAATTAGAAACTTTTGTCAATCGCAGCTGACTCTCTTTGGTCGCGCAGATTAACGAAGAGAATTA
Source organism: uncultured Actinomycetes bacterium (assembly GCA_937864205.1). GTDB lineage: Bacteria > Actinomycetota > Actinomycetes > Nanopelagicales > Nanopelagicaceae > CALMJB01. The sequence goes on from CALMJB010000095.1 coordinate 18,209, forward strand.
TCCAATTAATCTGCGAATATCGCAAATACTGCAAAATCTGAGTTGAGTTGCGCTCAAAATCAACCAAAAACTGTATTTATCTACTTCTAATATGAATATTCTGTAATAGTCCAACACCGATTAAATTAGCAAACATACTTGAACCACCATAAGACAAGAATGGCAGTGGCACTCCGGTCATAGGCAACAATCCCATAGTCATGCCAATATTTTCAAAGGTTTGAAATGCAAACCATGCAGCTACGCCAACGCACACTAATCTGCCAAACAAATCATCAGATCTGCGGGCAATTGCTAATGCTCTGGCAAACAGCAAGCCGTACAAAAATAAAATTAATGCACATCCGAGAAAACCAATTTCTTCTCCGGCAACTGTAAAAATGAAATCGGTCTGTTGTTCTGGCACAAATCGACCATTAGTTTGTGGGCCATCAAATAAGCCGGTGCCAAACCATCCACCAGATCCAATAGTGATTCTTGAAAGTCTTAACTGATACCCGGAAGCTTGTGGATCAGCAGTTGGGTCAACAAAGGATTGCAAACGCTTAATTTGATATTCGCTGACAACTCCGGCTTTAACCGCAACAAAACTTCCAATTACTGCTAACAACAAAAGTCCTATCACCCAACGAATTTTTGCGCCGGACATTGCAATGATTGCAACAATTGCTGCGGAAATAATCAAAACTGTGCCAAGATCTGGTTGAGACATAATCAAAATTATCGGAATAGCCGCAACTATCAAGGCTTGCAAAACATCTTTATCTTCTGGATCATTGTGTCGATCTGCTTGTTCTGCCAAAATCATCGACATTCCCACAATGATGGAAATTTTTGCTAACTCTGCTGGTTGAAATTGAAATCCGCCCGGCAGTGATATCCAAGCCTTAGCACCGTGAATTGTGGCGCCGACACCTGGAATCAAAACTAATATCAATCCGATTACACCAATTCCCCACAGAATCGGTGTGTAAGCCCTAAGCAATCGGTAATCAATCAATGTAGTTCCGTAAGCTAAAAGCAAACCAATCACAATATTTATGATGTGCCGTTTGAAGTAATACTGAGGATCTAAGCCATTTGCCTTAAACCATTCCCTGGTTCCAGCAAGTACTAATACCGTGCCAATTATTAACAAACCCGCGACTGCAATATTTAGCAATAAATCAAATTCGCCAAATAAAAATCTAGCTTTGGATCTTTTCAGCCGAGTGGAAGATTGCGATATTGAACTCACTTAACCACCTTTGATCCATTTATTTTTAATCCAGAGGTATCAAGTTTTGCCGTTGCCGCTAACTTCATATTCACTTCTGGAATCGTAGTCGGAACACCAAAAGGAAAAATTGCTTTTGTGGCATCGACTTTATTGCCAACGACTCCGAAAATTGCATCATAAATCTCGCGCACGCCAACTCCGGAAGTGGTCGCACCAAATCCACCTTGGCTAACCATCATCACCACGGCATATTGCGGATTATCAGAGGGTGCAAACGAGGCAAACCATGATGTGTCATCTTTTGCCGAACCATTTGGATTTTTTCCTTGTACTTGAGCGGTTCCAGTTTTTCCACTAACTGCAACTGGATATCCAGCAAAATCTCCTCGGGCAGTTCCGCGAGTGACAACTGCTCGCAACGCTTTATGTAAGAAGTTCCAAACTTCAGGTTTGGCCGGCACAGTTTCTGCTTTCACTGGTTTGAATTCGGTTAACACTTTGCCTTTTGGATCAACGATTGCCCTGGCCACCTGTGGTTTATAGGTAACTCCATTGTTTGCAATCGCGGCATAAATTTGTGCCAACTTAAGTGGTGTCAGCAGTAAATCTCCTTGCCCAATTGAGAAGTTGACTGCATCTCCAGCCCTTACTTTGTTGCCATCTATACAATTTTCGCGAGCAATTCCAATTAAATATGAGGTCAATTGCGATGGTTCGGCCCGTTCTTTGTAATTGCAGAAGAAATCTTTATTTTGTTGATACCAATTCTCTTTCCACTCTCGATCCGGATTACGACCGGCTAATTCACTAGGTAAATCAATTCCGGTTTTTGTACCAATCCCAAATTCTCTGGCAGCGGTAAAGAAATAATCTTTAGGTTTTGAAACCGGTTTTAATCCACCATCTCTGACCCATTCGTTATATGCGATTTGATACCAGATGCTGTCACACGAGATTGCGATTGCTTGTTCTAATGTAATTCGTCCGGCGGCAACACTGTCAAAATTCTTAAAAGTTCTATTTCCAATATCAACTGTCGCTGGGCAGTTATAAGTTGCATCTAATCCATATCCAGCACTTGCGGCTGCAACTACTGAAATAGATTTAAATGTTGATGCCGGAGCAAATAGTCCTTGTAAAGGTCTAGATAATGCCGGCAGACCAGTTTTTTCACTAAATAAATCTTCAGCTTGTTTAACTGTTAAACCACGTTGCCAAATTGCCGGATCATAAGTTGGGTAAGAGGCCATAGCCAGTACTTGGCCGGTTTTAACATTTAGTACTACCGCGCCACCGGAATCTCCCCGGTATCCATTTGCCTTAGCCCGCCTGATTGCATTTGCAAGTGCTTTTTCAGTAGCTGCTTGTAGTTTTGCATCTATATTTGTAATTAAATTATTTCCGGCAACCGCTTGAGTGTTTTGATCTTGTTTAGTAATCGACTCTTTACGATTAACAATCAAAGTTTTTATTCCAGGAATGCCCCGCAAATAAGAGTCGTATTGAATTTCAAGCCCAGTTTTACCGACGTTTTCACTGCGATAATAATTTTGACTTGGATCATTTAGCTGTTCATCGGTGACTGCACCAACATAACCCAATACATGCGCGGCGTTTTCGCCCTCTAAAGATGGGTAACTTCTGATCGGAATCGTTGAGACTTCAATTCCCGGGTAAAGTTCGGCATTTTCCATAATTTTTAATGCCAGGTCTCGATCAACATTTCCCACGATTGGAATCGGTTGATATTTCGTACCATTCCAGCACCCAGCGCGATTGTCTTTAGGTAATTCTGTGCACAATCTCGTGCGCTGATAAATGTCACTGTAAATCAAATTTAAAAGAGTTGCGGTGCGCGAGAGAACCTCAATGCCTTTATCTGGCAATTTATCGACGGTGATTCGATTAACCGAAACAACTAAACCAGGTAAATCCACCACCATGGGAATTCCATTTATATCGGTAATCGCACCTCGTGCCGCCGGCGTGACGATATCTCGGCTTTGAATATTTAAAGCCGCAGTTTTATATCGATTGCTATC
>CALMJB010000096.1 GCA_937864205.1 uncultured Actinomycetes bacterium
CAACATTCGCGCACTTAGATGCAACCACGGTGTTGTCTCGTCCGATTTCAGAGCTGGGAATTTATCCGGCGGTAGATCCGCTTGATTCCACCTCAAGAATTTTAGATCCACGCTACATCGGTGAACATCATTTCAAAGTTGCTAACCGCATCAAACAAATTCTGCAGCGATATAAGGATCTGCAAGACATCATTGCAATTCTTGGTATTGATGAGTTATCAGAAGAAGATCGCATTCTGGTTGGTCGTGCCCGCCGAATTCAGCGCTTCTTATCTCAAAATACTTTCGTTGCGAAAGTGTTTACCGGAATCGATGGCTCATTTGTTCCGCTATCTGAAACTATCGCCGCGTTTGAAGCTTTGGCAGATGGCAAATATGACCATGTGCCAGAACAAGCCTTCTTCATGTGCGGTGGCTTAGATGATGTTGAACGTAAAGCTAAAGAGTTAGCGAAGAACTAATTTGGCTAACTTAACGGTCGAAGTAGTCTCACCGGAAAAACGAGTTTGGTCCGGTGAGGCCAGCATGGTTTCAGCGCGCACACTAGATGGTGATCTGGGAATTTTGCCCAATCACGCTCCATTACTTGGTGTTTTGGTCGATGGCAAAGTAAAAGTTAAAGCAGTTGATGGCGCAGAACAAGAGTTTGAAATCCATGGCGGATTTATATCCGTTGCCAATAATCGAGTTTCGATTTTAGGCGAAAGTTAAAATATAAGTTTTAAAGTCGATGTTCAGTTTCGATAATTCGAACTGTCTTTGATCTTCCGCGCACCACCAATGAATGACTGATTGCACCATATTCGGTGTAGCGAACCCCTTTTAGTAATTCACCATCGGTAATTCCAGTTGCAGAAAAGAACACATCATCAGATGAAACCAAATCATTTGTAGTTAAAACTTTATTTAAATCTAGCCCTGCCTTTTCAGCATTGATTTTTTCTTGTTCACTTCTTGGATGTAATCGCCCTTGAATTACTCCACCAAGTGCGCGCATTGCAGCAGCGGTGACGACTCCCTCTGGCGTTCCACCGATTCCCATCAAAATATCGATACCAGTGTTTGGGCGGGCAGTTTCAATTGCAGCGGCAACATCGCCATCTCGAATTAATCTGATTCTGGCGCCGGCGGCTCTTAACTCTTTTAGAAGATTTTCATGTCTTGGCCGGTCTAATACGATCACAGTTACATCGCTGACATCTACATTTTTTGCTTTTGCAACTCTTTTAACATTCTCAGCTGGTGGCAAAGTAATATCAATAACCGCTGCGGCTTCTGGACCGGTAACAATTTTGTCCATGTAATAAACCGCTGATGGATCAAACATGCTTCCGCGTGGCGCAAGTGCAATTACCGAAACCGCACCATTTAATCCATTTGATGTTAAAGAAGTTCCGTCAATAGGATCAACTGCCACATCACAAGATGGTCCGGAACCATTGCCAACTTTTTCGCCATTGTGAAGCATCGGCGCATTATCTTTTTCACCTTCGCCAATAACTATTACGCCAGACATATCTACGGTATTAATCATTTTGCGCATCGCTTCAACGGCCGCTAAATCTGCGGCATTTTTATCCCCTCGGCCAACCCAAGCGGAAGCGGCTAATGCAGCGGTTTCGGTAACGCGAACCAATTCCAGGGCAAGATTTCGATCTGGATATTTATCCACGGGTGACATCTGCTCCTAGTTTTTGTAATTCACTGGCAAAATCTGGGTAACCACGATCGATGTGATAACCATCTTCAATCAATGTAACGCCGTCGCTAACTAACCCGGCAAGAACCAGTGCCGCACCAGCTCGAATATCGGTCGCAACAACTGGCGCAGAAGATAATTTTTCAATTCCAGTGACCGCGGCATGATGACCATCTACTTGAACTTTGGCACCGAGTCGCAGTAATTCGTTAACAAACATAAATCTTCCTTCAAAAACATTTTCAGTAATTAACGCGGTGCCATTTGCAATTGCATTTAAACTAATTGCCATTGGTTGTAAGTCAGTCGGAAAACCAGGATATGGCAAAGTCGCGACATCAAATGAGCTAGGTCTGCGATCCATTTTGATATGAAAACCAGTTTTTTCTTTTGTGATGATGGCGCCGGCATCAACTAATTTTTCTAGTGGCATCTCTAAGTGATCCGTTCGACCATTAATAATCTGAATATCGCCAAGTGTCATCGTGGCGGCAAATGCCCAAGTACCGGCCACGATTCGATCTGGCAATGTGGCATGAGTTGTTGGTTTAAGTTCTGAAACTCCGACAATTTCAATGGTGGTGGTGCCAAGTCCAGATATTTTTGCTCCCATAGATATCAAGAACTCTCCGATATCCACCACATCTGGTTCGCGAGCGGCATTTTCTATAACAGTTGTGCCAGTGGCTAACACCGCTGCGGTCATTAAATTCTCCGTTGCACCAACGCTAGGGAATGGTAATTCGATTTTGCAACCAGTTAATTTCTTAGCTGTGGCGATTATGTAGCCATGTTCAGAATGGATTTGCGCACCCATGTCAGTTAAACCTTGAATATGAAAATCTAATCCACGAGATCCAATTGCATCTCCACCTGGTAGAGCCACTTCAGCTCTTCCGACCCTGGTAAGTAATGGTCCAAGTACATTTATTGAAGCGCGCAATTTTCTAACTAAGTCATAGTCGGCGCGTGCCGCTGGAGTTTGTGGAACATCGATTATCGCTAAATTTTTTTCATGATCTATATCAACTTTGCAACCGAGTCGATTTAATAGCTCGGCCATAAAATCAACATCGGCAATTTTTGGAAGATTGGTTATGGTGGTTTTACCGGGAGCTAGTAAAGAGACCGCCATTAATTTAAGGGCTGAATTTTTTGCTCCGGCAACACTTACTTGACCAGATAGTCGAGCGCCGCCAACTACGCGAAAGCGATCTGATTTTTGATCAGATTTACCGCTCAATTGTTCCTCGATTTCAAGTTTGTTAAATATTTAGTTTGCCAAATGCTCAAGTAGTCCAATAGTAATTGCTCTACTAGGCTGACCATATGGAGCGTTGCAAATGGTAAATCTAACCCGCATTTATACAAAGACTGGCGATGATGGCACCACCTCGTTAGGTGACATGAGCCGTACTTCGAAAAATGACCCGCGGCTTGAGGCGTATGCAACCGTGGATGAAGCTAATTCCAACATTGGAGTTGTGTTAGCGCTGGGCCAACTTACCGACACTGAAATTTCAAAATTGTTAGTGCGCATTCAAAATGATTTATTTGATGTCGGAGCAGATTTGTGTACACCGGTGATTGATAATCCAGAACATGAACAACTTCGAGTAATAGATTCACAAATTACTTATTTAGAAAATGAAATTGATAAATACAATGCAAATCTGGCGCCATTAAAATCTTTTGTTTTACCATCCGGTACTGCGGCAGCAGCGCTATTACATGTTGCTCGAACTGTAGTTAGACGAGCAGAGCGCTGTACTTGGCATGCGATTCACTCTTTTGGAACCGGTGTAAACCCATTGACCGCCAAATATTTAAATCGCTTGTCAGATTTACTTTTCGTACTTGCCAGGTATGTAAACAAAGAAAGCGGCGATCAACTTTGGGTGCCGGGGAAAAATCGCTAGAACTTATCAGCCTCATCCATCAGTAAATTTTGGGCAATCTTCAAATCTTTTGAGAACACCATTAGCGAAACTCCGTTGGCAGTTTGAGTTAAATTCGCTTTCAAACCATTTGCTAACAAGTGCTGACGCATCATTTCTGCCACCACCATGTTTTTAGGTTGGGCCACTTCTACGAGTAAACCGTAATCAGATTTCGTACCAATTTTTACCGGCTTTGAAATCAATGACTTGCCGGTGCTAAATGCCCAGCGCAAAATGATTATGAAAATTGCCATTACCAAAAAACCCATAAGCGAGGTCAAAAAAAGTTGATTATTGATTCCGCCGAGCATGTGCCAAATTATCCTTTATAAACCGCGCTATCGCGGGTTGGCGTATAAGTAGTGGTCGGGATTTGTTCAGTTGTAACTTTTTTATGGCAAATTGCCGAAATATTTCCAACATTTATATTGGCAGCCAACGGTTCATTGCTCACTAATAAGATTGTGGCGTATTGCTTTGGATCAGTTGATGAATTTGTAGTGCGCAGTGCACCTAGATTTGTCAACTTCTTTGGGTCATTAAAATCAGCGGCTAAAACATTTGCTCTAATTTCCCACCATTCACAGCGATATTCCGCCGTTACGATAATTGCGCCACAAGCTTTAGTTAAGCAGTTCTCTTTTTGTTCATTTAAGGACTTATTTGAACTGTAAGCCTCAATCATCTCTGGCCAAGTTACGATTTTTGCAAAAGCGCCGGCATTAACTGTGAAATCTTTAGTTGGTGGCCATGGAAAAGTTCTTGGCTCAAGTGGTGGAGCCGGTGTTTTAGCCACTGGCTTTTTAACTACCTTCTTTTTAGG
>CALMJB010000097.1 GCA_937864205.1 uncultured Actinomycetes bacterium
CGAATGTAGTTCTGTCGCATCTTTCCGCTGATGTGTGCTAAAACTTTATGTCCGTTGCTTAACTCGACCCGAAACATTGCATTTGGTAATGCTTCGGTGATGGTGCCTTCCATTTCGATGGCGCCATCTTTCTTTGCCAAGCGTTACCTACTTAATTTTTTCAAGTTTTGTATTTTTGCCCCGGTTGAGGCAGGAGGGAAATCTTAGGAAAAATGGCTAAAAAAGGGAAATCCGATTGGTAACCCCGTTCATATTTTGATCGAATTTACGGTTAGCGCTGGTAGTTATGAGAGCAGATTGGAAATTTCAACGTTTCGTTTGGCTAACTCAGCCTTACCACCATCTGGTGCGGTCAGCACAAATGGTTTGGCATCTGGCAACAGCGCGTAAGAATGTTCAAAGTGAGCACCGCGGGAATTATCTTGCGATACAACGGTCCATTCATCAGAAAGAACTTTCATCTTTTCACTGCCGCGGGTAATCATCGGTTCAATTGCTAGTGCCATTCCAATTTCAAGTTTTGGACCAAGACCAGATTTTCCATAATTTAATATGTGTGGCTCTTGATGCATCTGACTGCCAATTCCGTGACCGCCATATTCGCGCAAAATTCCATAAACACCTTTTGATTTAATGTGTGATTCAATCGCAAAAGAAATATCGGTTAAATTTGCACCAACTTTTCCAGCGGCGATTCCAGCCCACATTGATTCTTCGCAAGCTTGCATTAGTTTTTGATCTGCTGCTTCAACTTCGCCAATTCCAAATGAAATAGCGGCATCGGCATGCCAACCTTCAACGATTGCGCCAAAATCTATAGAAAGTAGGTCACCATTTTGTAATTTTCTTTTATTTGGAATGCCATGCACAACCTCTTCATTGACCGAAGCACAAATCACTGATGGATATCCGTGATAACCCAGAAAGGAGGAGGTTGCACCATTGGAACTTAAGATTTCTCTAGCCAGTTGATCTAATTCTTCGGTAGTGACACCAACGGCAGCAGTTTTTTTGATCTCAATTAATGTCTGCCAAACAATTTTGCCAGCCGAGCGCATCAATTTAAGTTGCTCAAGAGTTTTTATTTGAATTGCCATTTAAGATTTTTTCTATTTTTAACTTAAAATTGAAATGGCAGCAGCGGTAATGGTTGAAACTGATCCAACTGCCGACATTTGTTTAAGTAAACCAAACTTTCGATAGTAATCGATGATCGGTTTAGTTTGTTCGGCATAGACTTCAAGTCGATTCATGACCACCGACTCTTTGTCATCTTCGCGTTGGTAAAGCGTGCCGCCACATTTGTCACATTTGTTTTCTATCTTTGGCTGATCAAATTCAATATGGAAGATTGCGCCACATTCTTTGCAGGTTCTACGACCAGATAGTCTGCGCACAATCTCTGAATTTTCAATTTGCAACTCTAATACGTAATCTAATTTTAAATTTGATTCATTCAGGATTTTCGAGAGCTCTTCAGCTTGCAAAATATTTCTGGGAAAACCATCGAGTAAAAAACCGCTTTGCACATCAGATTGTTTGAAGCGATCTCGCACCATTTCATTTGTAACTGAATCTGGTACTAGTTCGCCTTTATCCATATAACTTTTCGCCAATTTACCTAAATCGGTGCCACCTTTTAGATTTGCGCGAAAAATATCGCCGGTTGAAATATGTGGAATCTTGTAATGTTTTGCTAATTGAACCGCTTGGGTTCCTTTTCCAGCACCTGGCGGACCAACCAGGATCAATCGCATTACTTCAAGAACCCCTCATAAGAGCGTTGTTGCAATTGGCTTTCGATTTGCTTTGCAGTATCCAAACCAACTCCGACCACAATCAAAATTGCCGTTCCACCAAATGGGAAATTTTGTGATGCTTGGAAAATAATTAATGCCAAAATTGGAATGATTGCAACTAAAGCGAGATACAACGAACCCGGCGCGGTAATTCTTGACAATACATATTGCAAATAATCAGCGGTGGGTTTTCCAGCTCGAATACCTGGAATAAATCCGCCGTACTGCTTCATGTTGTCAGAAACCTCTTCTGGGTTGAAAGTAATAGCAACATAAAAATAGGTGAAGAAAATAATCAATAATGCATATGCGGCAACGTAAATTGGATGGTCGCCACGTACAAAATTACGTGAAATCCAGACCGCCCAACCCGCTTGGCTACCGCTGAAATTCACTATCAATGAAGGAATATAAAGCAGCGACGAAGCGAAAATAACCGGAATAACACCGGATTGATTCACCTTGATTGGAATATAAGTGCTGGTGCCACCGTACTGTTGACGACCAACTTGGCGCTTTGCATATTGCACCGGAATTCTTCGTTGTGCTTGTTCCACAAACACTACCGCTGCAACAACTAATACTCCGACCAGCAATACAAAAATAAAAGCAAACAAACCTTTTTGTAATTTGATTGACCAAAGTTGTCCAGGGAATGAGGCAGCAACAGAGGTAAAAATCAAAATGGACATTCCATTTCCAACACCGCGGTCGGTAATCAATTCACCCAGCCACATGATTACCGCAGTACCGGCGGTCATCACAAAGATCATGGTCACGATTCGTTCCCATGAAGTGTCGGGAATGATTGGCAGAGAACAACTTGGAAAAATTCGACCTTGAATTCTGGCCACTGCAATCAAACCAGTTGATTGTAAAACCGCTAAACCAATCGTTAAATACCTGGTGTACTGGGTCAATTTAGTTGTGCCAGATTGTCCTTCCTTTTTCAATGCTTCAAATCGCGGAATCACAACCGTTAATAATTGAATAATGATTGAGCTGGTGATGTAAGGCATGATGCCAAGTGCGAACACACTTAGATGTAATAGCGCGCCACCAGAAAAAAGATTGATCAAACCAAATAATCCACCGGTGTTAGCGGTCTTTAAACACTCTTGCACATTCACATATGAAACACCTGGTGTTGGAACTACAGATCCAAACCGAAATAGCGCCATGATTGACATGGTGAAGAAAATTTTTCGGCGGAGATCAGGGGTTTTAAATGCTTTACCAAATGCTGAGAGCATCTTTACCCCTTTCTGTTTTCCTTATTTATTAAAATCTAAGAAATTAAAGTTGCTTAGCGCTTCCACCAGCAGCGGTAATTTTCTCAGTTGCCGAAGAAGAGAATGCATGTGCCGATACAGAAACCTTCACAGAAATCTCACCATTACCTAGCACTTTTACCGGATGTCCTTTGCGGGCAGCACCTTTAGAGATTAAATCATCAACGGTTACATCTCCACCTTTTGGATACAACTCATTTATGGTTGAAACATTTACCGCTTGATATTCAATGCGCTCTGGATTCTTAAAACCACGCATTTTTGGCAAACGCATAACTAATGGAAGTTGGCCACCTTCAAAACCCGCCCGAACAACGTTGCGAGCCCGAGTTCCTTTGCCACCACGGCCAGCAGTTTTTCCTTTTGAAGCTTCGCCTCGACCTTTACGAGTCTTTGCTTTTTTAGCTCCGGGGGCTGGACGAAGATGATGCATCTTAATAACCATAATTACTTAACCTCCTCGACCGCAATCAAATGACGAACTGCGTAAATCATTCCGCGAATCTCTGGTTTATCTTCTTTAACGACGACATCGCCAACACGTTTTAAACCAAGCGAACGCAATGTCTCGCGCATGTTGGGAGCGATTCCAGCTTTAGAACGAAGTTGCTTAACTTTTAATCTCGGCATTTTATGCACCAACCTTTGCAGCCATATTGCGCACAGTTGCCGCTGGCGCCACATCTTCTAGCGGTAAGCCGCGACGAGTTGCAATTGAATTTGGATTCTCAAGTAAACGCAGTGCAGCCGCAGTTGCATGCACCATGTTGATTGGATTGTTTGAGCCAAGTGATTTGGTAAGCACATCGGTGATACCGGCACACTCAAGCACGGCACGTACTGGGCCGCCGGCAATCACACCAGTTCCGGGAGCCGCTGGTCGAAGTAAAACAACGCCCGCTGCTTTTTCACCTTGTACTGGATGTGGAATTGTTCCATTAATTCTTGGCACTTTGAAAAATTCTTTTTTCGCATCTTCAACCGCTTTAGAGATTGCTTGTGGAACCTCTTTAGCTTTGCCATAACCAACGCCAACTAATCCATTTCCGTCACCGACAACTACTAAAGCAGTGAATGAGAAACGACGGCCACCTTTAACAACTTTTGCTACGCGATTAATAAATACAACGCGCTCGTTGTACGGAGATTTTTCCTTTTGGGAATCGCCATCACGACGCTCGCGACGTTCGCCCCGCTCTTTTCGCTCGCGACCAGTTGTTTTGGTCTCTTCGCGGTTTTCTTCCGCCATCAGAACTCCAATCCATTTGCGCGCGCGCTAGTTGCTACCGCGGCTACTCGACCGTGAAACTTGTTTCCGCCACGATCAAATACCACAGCAGAAATTCCTTTTTCTTTTGCACGTTTAGCAATTAATTCGCCAACCTGCTTTGCTTTTGCAGTTTTATCGCCATTTGCTCCGCGCACATCTTTTTCCATAGTCGATGCGCTGACTAGTGTTTGAGAAATTGAGTCATCGACAATTTGCGCAAAAATGTGGCGAGCAGAACGAGAAACCACCAAACGAGGTCTTTCGGTACTGCCAACAACACGTTTACGTAACCGGAAATGTCTACGTTGCCGGGCTTTGGTTGCTGAACCCTTTACGACTTTAGCTGCGATACTCATTATTTCTTACCAGTCTTTCCTTGTTTGCGACGGATGCGAGCTCCGGCAAGGTGCAAACCTTTTCCTTTATAAGGATCTGATTTGCGAAGTTTTTGAATCTTGGCAGCGGTTTCGCCAACTAATTGCTTATCGATTCCGATAATTTCAATTTCAGTTGGGGAATCAATTTTGAATGTGATGCCCGGATCGGCTTTGAAAATCACCGGATGGCTGTATCCCAATGCAAATTCAAGATCTTTTCCTTTTGGGGCAACTTTGTAACCAACACCGGTGATATTGATTTTCTTGCTGTAACCATTTGTCACACCAACAATCATGTTTGCCAACATTGTGCGCGACATGCCATGCACAGATTTGGTCAGACGCTCTTCATCAGCCCGGGTAACAACTAATGCACCTGATTCATTGGTGGCTTTCAATGATTTGTAAAGTTCAAATGTCAAAGTTCCTTTTGGTCCTTTGATTGAAACATTTTGACCAGAGATAGCAGCTTCTACTCCCTTTGGAAGTGTGATCGGCATTTTTCCAATACGTGACATGGCGATTACCAAACGTAGGCGAGCACTTCTCCGCCTACTCCCTTTTTATTTGCTTGCTTATCGGTCAATAATCCAGATGAAGTGGAAATGATTGCCACACCTAATCCACCTAATACTTTTGGCAGCGAGCTGGACTTTGCATACACGCGTAATCCCGGTTTGCTAACTCGGCGTAATCCGGCAATTGAACGTTCGCGATTTGGTCCGAACTTAAGATCGAGAATCAAAGTTTTTCCATAACCATTTGCGTTGTTTTCAACTTTAAAACCAGAGATGAATCCCTCTTGTTTTAAGATCTCAGCAATTCTCGCCTTTACAGATGAGGATGGCATTGAGACCGTCTCATGGTAGGCAGAGTTTGCATTTCGCAAACGCGCCAACATATCGGCGATCGGATCGGTCATTGTCATTTTGGCTAGTTGCCTTTCTTGAAGTGGTATCCAGTTAGGACCTGCTTCATAGGGTTAATGTGATCATTAACGCGGGTGTTAAAAAATCTATTGTTCATAAGTTTCACTATTACCAACTTGATTTCGTAATTCCAGGAAGTTCGCCGCGATGGGCCATGTCACGGAAACAGATACGGCAAATTCCAAACTTCTTAAAAACCGCACGCGGACGACCGCAACGTTGGCAGCGGGTGTAGCCGCGCACCTTGAACTTTGGTTTACGACTTGCTTTAATCTTCAGCGAGGTCTTTGCCATTTACTCTTTTTCCTGTCCTTACTCTTCTAATTTATTTTTCTGAATTATTTTTCTTGAAATGGGAATCCCAGCTCTTTTAAAAGCGCTCTTCCCTCTTCATCTGATTTTGCAGTGGTCACAATCGTGATATCCATTCCCCGAGTGCGATCAATCTTGTCTGGTTCGATCTCTGGAAATACAACTTGCTCAGTCAAACCAAATGTGTAGTTTCCATTTCCATCAAACTGTTTTGGTGAAAGTCCGCGGAAGTCGCGAATACGTGGCAGCGCGATTGAAAGCAAACGATCGGTGAACTCCCACATACGATCATTACGCAATGTCACATGTGCACCGATTGGTTGATTCTCGCGAAGTTTGAAGTTTGCAATCGCTTTCTTAGCCTTTGTTACCTGCGGTTTTTGACCAGTAATTGTGCTGAGATCTCGAATTGCACCTTCAATTAATTTTGAATCGCGAGCAGCTTCGCCGACACCCATATTCACAACAACTTTAGTTAGCGTTGGAATTTGCATGACATTTTTGTAACCAAATTTGGTTTTCAAAGATGGTGCAACTTGAGTCTTATAACGATTCTTCAATCGCGGAGCATTAGTAGTTGCCATTATGCATCCTTTCCAGAACGACGCGAGATTCGCACATTGCGACCATCTTCGCCTTTGCGAGCACCGATGCGAGTGGCATTGCCATCGCCATCTACCAACATCACATTAGAAATATGAATTGGTGCTTCGACAGTGGTAATTCCGCCAACTTTTACACCGCGTTCGGTAGTTGATTCTTTGGTGTGACGCTTTACGCGATTTACACCTTCCACCAAAATGCGAGCACTTGGACGATCAACTGCTAAAACAGTTCCGGATGTACCTTTATCTTTGCCGGCGATTACCAAAACTGTGTCACCTTTACGAATATTCGCCATTACAAAACCTCCGGTGCTAACGAAATAATCTTCATAAATCTTTTATCACGAAGTTCGCGCGCAACTGGTCCGAAGATACGAGTGCCACGTGGTTCGCCATCATCTTTTAAAATCACAGCGGCGTTCTCATCAAAGCGAATGTATGAACCATCTGGGCGACGGTTTTCTTTAACGGTACGAACAATCACCGCTTTAACAACCTCACCTTTTTTAACTTGGCCACCTGGAATTGCATCTTTCACCGAACAAACGATGATGTCGCCAATTCCAGCGTAACGACGGGAAGATCCGCCGAGCACGCGGATGCACAAAAGTTCACGTGCTCCGGTGTTATCGGCGACTCTAAGTCGCGACTCTTGTTGAATCATTTCGGTTACTTCGCCTTCTCAATAATCTTTACAACGCGCCAACGTTTTGTGGCAGAAAGTGGTCTGGTTTCCATAATCAAAACTCGATCGCCAATTCCGGCGCTGTTGTCTTCATCATGTGCCTTCAATTTGGTTGCGTGTGTCATAACTTTTCCGTACAAACCATGCTTAACACGATCTTGAATTGAGACCACGACGGTTTTATCCATCTTGTCGCTGGTAACGATTCCTTCGCGAGTTTTTCGGAAGTTGCGCTTTACTGAATTACTCATGCTGCGCCTCCGATTCCAAGTTCGCGTTCACGTAGCAATGTATAAATCTGGGCAATCTCTTTTTTCACTGCGCTCAAGCGACCATGACTTTCAAGTTGACCAGTAGCTGCTTGGAAACGAAGGTTGAATAACTCTTCCTTCAATTCCCGCACCTTGTTGGTTAGTTCTTCAGTGGCCATCGCCCGTAAAGATTCAATTGTTGTCTTAGCCATTAGATCTCCTCTCGCGCAACGATGCGGCACTTCATAGGTAATTTGTGCATCGCGCGGGTTAATGCTGCGTTAGCAATATCTAGAGTTACGCCAGAAATTTCAAACATAACGCGTCCTGGTTTCACATTTGCAATCCACCATTCCGGTGAACCTTTACCAGAACCCATACGAGTTTCTGCTGGTTTTTTAGTCAATGGAACATCTGGATAAATATTGATCCAAACTTTTCCACCACGTTTTACATATCGGGTCATCGCAATACGAGCCGCTTCGATTTGTCGGTTTGTGACATAAGCAGGTTCCATTGCTTGAATTCCATAATCACCAAATGCAACGCTGGTGCCGCCTTTAGAACGACCACCACGTTTTGGATGATGTTGTTTACGGTGTTTAACTCGACGTGGAATTAACATTAGTTAGCTCCTCCGTTTGAATTTTCCGATGAACTTTCGGTCGCGGTATTTTGTTCAGCCGCTCTTTGTTCAACTGTTGTAGTTGTAACTTCACCGCGCGGTGCTCTTGGTGCACGAGTGCGAGATGGTTTTGGTGCTTTTGCTGCTGCTAGTGCTGCGGCGGCGCGCTCGGCACGAGATTCAATAACTTCACCTTTATATATCCACGCTTTAACACCTAAACGACCAAATGTGGTGTGTGCTTCAGCAAATCCGTAATCAATATCGGCGCGCAATGTATGCAACGGAACTCGGCCTTCGCGATAAAACTCAGAGCGCGACATTTCTGCGCCACCTAAACGACCACCGCACTGCACGCGAATTCCTTGCGCGCCAGCTTTCAAAGCGGTCTGCATTCCTTTACGCATTGCGCGACGGAATGAAACACGGGCAGCTAATTGCTCTGCGATTCCTTGTGCGACTAATTGCGCATCGGTCTCTGGATTCTTAACTTCCAAAATATTTAACTGAACCTGCTTGCCGGTTAATTTCTCTAAATCAAGGCGAAGTTTGTCGGCTTCTTGCCCACGACGACCGATAACAATTCCGGGGCGGGCAGTATGTAAATCGATACGAACTTTTTCGCGGGTGCGTTCGATTTCAATTCGAGCAACACCAGCACGTTCCATTTTCTTCGCCATCAATTTACGAATTTGAATATCTTCCTTCACATAAGCGCCGTATAACTTGTCGGCATACCAACGTGATTTGAAATCTGTGGTGATTCCTAGGCGGAAGCCATGTGGGTTAATTTTTTGACCCATTATTTCGCCTCCCCTTCTTTACTTTTTAAAGTCTCTGTCCCGGTTGCTTTTTTAGCGCTGGTTTTTTTCGCCGCAGATTTAGTTGCGGAAGCTTTCTTAGTAGTTGCCTTCTTCGCGGCTGCTGGTTTTGCCGTTACTTTCTCAGTTGAATCTGATTTCTTTTGCGATAAATCATCATCGGCTTTAGTTTTTGTAACTAACTTCTTTTTGCCAGCTTTTAAATTTAAATTGGTACGGAATTTACGATCATCAGAGAGCGTGATGGTAATTTGGCTAGAGCGCTTATTAATTGGATAACCACGACCCTGCGCACGCGCCCGGAAGCGTTTCATAGTGAAACCTTCATCAACTAGTGCTTCAACTACCCAAAGTTGGGAAGCATCCCGCAGTCCTGGATTAGATTGTTTTGCATTTGCCACTGCAGATGAAATCAAATCGTAAATTGCTTTTCCTAATTCTGGTTGATTTGCAAAGCGCATCATGTTTAATGCCAAATCAGCGCGTTGGCCACGAACTAAATCGACCACGCGACGAGATTTTTGTGGAGTTGCGCGGAAGCCACGCAACTGTGCGCGCGAGACGATTGCGTTAGTAGAAGAAATTTGAGAATTACTCACTTGCGACTACCGCCTTTGAATCTGCTTTTGAGTGTCCTTTGAAAGTTCTAGTTGGAGCAAACTCGCCCAGGCGATGACCAATCATCGCTTCAGTTACATAAACTGGAACATGTTTGCGACCATCATGCACCGCAATCGTGTGACCAATCATTGATGGAATTATCAAAGAACGACGTGACCAAGTTTTGATCACATTCTTAGTGTTCTTTGCATTCTGCTCATCTACTTTTTTAAGTAAATGATCATCCACAAATGGGCCCTTCTTTAAACTGCGTGCCATTCTTTATTACCTCTCGTGACTTACTTCTGATTAACGCTTCTTGTTTGATTTACGACGACGCACGATCATGGAATCGCTTGCCTTCTTTTTACGGGTACGAATTTCTGGCTTACCCCATGGAGAAACCGGATGACGTCCACCTGAGGATTTACCCTCACCGCCACCTAGTGGGTGATCAACTGGGTTCATAACAACTCCGCGAACTGAAGGACGCTTGCCCTTCCAACGCATACGACCAGCTTTTCCATAATTAATATTTGATTGTTCAGCATTTCCAACCACGCCAACGGTTGCGCGACAACGCACATCAACATTTCTAATTTCACCTGATGGCATACGAAGTTGTGCGTATGGTCCATCTTTTGCAACTAATTGCACACCAGCTCCGGCAGAGCGACCAATTTTCGCGCCAGCACCAGGACGTAATTCAATTGCATGCACCATAGTTCCAACTGGAATATTGCGCAGCGGAAGATTATTGCCAGGTTTGATATCTGCAGATGGTCCATTTTCAACAGTCATACCTTGTTGCAAACCATCTGGCGCGATGATGTAACGCTTTTCGCCATCGGCAAAGTGCAACAACGCGATTCGAGAGGTGCGATTTGGATCGTATTCGATGTGTGCAACTTTGGCTGGCACACCATCTTTATCGTTGCGAATGAAATCAACCAATCTGTATGCACGCTTGTGACCGCCACCTTGATGACGAGTTGTAACGCGGCCAGTTGCATTGCGTCCACCCTTGCGATTTACCGGGCGAATCAAAGATTTTTCTGGAGTGGTGCGGGTAATTTCAGCAAAATCTGGAACGCTTGCGCCACGTTGACCTGGTGTGGTCGGTTTCAAACTACGAAGTGCCATCATCTGCTCCCTTTAATTTCCAATCTCGATTAAGAGACTGGACCTCCGAAAATATCGATGCGACTGCCAGCGGCAACTTCAACAATTGCGCGCTTAGTATCTTTTCGCTTGCCAATTCCAATCAAAGTACGTTTGCGTTTTCCAGAACGATTCAAAGTATTTACATTCACAACTTTTACGCCAAATACTTTCTCAACTGCAATTTTGATCTCAGTTTTATTTGCATCTGGTGCTACCAAGAATGTGTACTTATTTTGATCAAGCAATGAGTAAGACTTCTCGGAAACAACCGGTGCTAATAGGACATCGCGATAATTTTTCACGCTACGACCTCGCTCTCTCGGGCAACTGCGACTGCGCCTTTACCTTTAGTTGGTCCGGCAATGAATTCTTTGATGGCAGTTTCGGAAAAGACCACATCATCGCTAACAATTACATCGTAAGCATTCAATTGATCATTCACGATTAAATGCACATCATCAGAGTTACGAAGTGCGCGCCATGCTGGATCTTCATTACGAGATAACACCACTAAAACTTTTTTGCGATCTGAAAATTGTCTAACTGCAGTTAAAGCGGTCTTGGTTACCGGCGCATCGCCAACTTGATCTACTAATCCAGTTACAACATGAATTCGATCGGCGCGTTGACGATCAGAAAGTGCACCACGTAATGCAGCAGCAATCATTTTCTTTGGAGTGCGTTGATCGTATTTGCGCGGTACTGGACCTTGAGAAATTCCACCATGACGTTGGTTTGGTGAACGGGTTGATCCCTGACGGGCACGACCAGTTCCCTTTTGTTTGAATGGTTTCTTTCCACCACCACTAACCTCGCCACGATTTTTTGCTTTATGTGTACCAGCACGAGCTGCTGCTAATTGCGCAACCACTACTTGATGAATCAATGGCACATTTGCTTGCACATCAAAAATATCTGCTGGTAAATCAATACTGCCAGTTGCTTTTCCGGTGGCATCTTTAATTTGTACTTTAAGCGCCATTACGCACCAACCTTTTCGCCAGCTACAGATTTGGCAGCGGTGCGCACAAAAATCACAGTTCCGATTGGACCGGGCACAGCGCCACGAATCAAAATTGTGTTCTCTTGTGCATCAACGGAATGAACTAACAAATTCTGTGCAGTGACAGTGTCAACACCCATGCGACCCATCATTCGTTTTCCTTTGAAAACGCGACCGGGAGTAGTTCTGTTACCAACTGAACCAGGCATGCGATGCTTCTTATCAACACCGTGTGCGGCACCAATTCCAGAAAAGCCATGGCGTTTCATTACACCGGCAGTTCCTTTTCCACGAGATGTTCCGGTGGCATCGACTAAATCACCAGATTTGAAAACATCTGCTTTCAACTCTTGGCCAACGGTGTAACCCTCAGTAGAAGAAATTCTTAATTCAGATAATTCTTTTCGTGGTGTAACTCCAGCTTTTGCAAATTGTCCGTTTGATGGTTTAGAAACTTTACGTGGATCAATCGCACCATATGCAAGTTGCACCGCGGTGTATCCATCTTTTTCAATTGTGCGAAGCGCGGTAACTACGCATGGGCCAGCGGAAATAACGGTAACTGGAACAATGCGGTTTTGATCATCAAATACTTGAGTCATTCCTAATTTGGTGCCCAAAATTCCTTTAATGGCTGAGGATTTAGATTGAGTAGTTGTCATTTCAAATTTCCTTATAACTTAATCTCAATGTCCACGCCGGCTGGCAAATCAAGACGCATCAATGAATCAACAGTTTTAGGAGTTGGATCAATGATGTCAATCAAGCGCTTGTGTGTGCGCATCTCAAAATGCTCGCGACTATCTTTATATTTGTGCGGAGAGCGAATTACGCAATAAACATTTTTCTCAGTAGGCAGCGGAACTGGACCTGCGACAGTTGCGCCGGTGCGCTCGACGGTTTCGACGATCTTCTTCGCCGAGTTATCGATCACCTCGTGGTCGTAGGCCTTAAGCCGAATGCGGATCTTTTGTCCCGCCATTTGCTTCTCCTCTAGTTTCTTTTTTTTCTTGCTTTGTTCTTTTAACTTGAAGTTCAGACCGCTTACTTTTTAAAGCGGCCTGAACTGCAAGTACTTTTTTACTTCTTTGTTACTT
>CALMJB010000098.1 GCA_937864205.1 uncultured Actinomycetes bacterium
TTACTTTACGATCTTTGTAACGCGACCTGCACCAACGGTGCGGCCACCTTCACGAATCGCAAAGCGCAAACCTTCTTCCATAGCAACCGGTTGAATCAACGCAACCTTCATAGTTGTGTTGTCACCAGGCATAACCATTTCGGTACCAGATGGCAGAGTTACAACTCCGGTCACATCGGTAGTACGGAAATAGAACTGTGGACGATAGTTATTGAAGAATGGAGTGTGACGTCCACCTTCATCCTTTGAAAGGATGTAAGCAGATGCTTCAAACTCAGTGTGCGGAGTGATGCTGCCTGGTTTGCAAACAACCTGACCGCGCTCTACATCTTCACGCTTTGTTCCACGAAGCAACAAACCAACGTTTTCGCCAGCTTGACCTTCATCTAACAACTTACGGAACATTTCGACACCGGTAACGATTGTCTTTTGAGCATCGGTACGAATACCAACAATCTCAACTTCTTCGTTAACTTTGACGATACCGCGTTCGATACGTCCGGTTACAACTGTGCCGCGACCAGTAATAGTGAATACATCTTCTACTGGCATCAAGAATGGCTTGTCGGTTTCACGAGTTGGTTGTGGAATGAAGTTGTCTACCTCTTCCATTAATTTCAACAGCGCATCAACCCACTTCTGATCACCCTCTAGCGCCTTTAGCGCTGAGATGCGAACGATTGGTGTCTTATCGCCAGGGAACTCGTACTTGTTTAGAAGTTCGCGAACTTCTACTTCAACAAGCTCCAAAATTTCTGCATCATCAACCATGTCAGACTTATTCAAAGCCACAACAATTGAAGGCACGCCAACTTGGCGAGCTAGCAATACGTGCTCTTTGGTCTGAGGCATTGGTCCATCAGTTGCAGCCACTACCAAAATCGCGCCATCCATTTGTGCCGCGCCGGTGATCATGTTCTTGATGTAATCGGCGTGACCTGGACAGTCAACGTGTGCGTAGTGACGCTTCTCAGTTTGATACTCAATGTGAGCAATCGAGATTGTAATACCGCGTTGACGCTCTTCTGGCGCCTTATCAATCTCATCAAATTTCATTAACGGGTTTACATCGGGATACTTATCGTGCAATACCTTGGAGATCGCGGCAGTAAGAGTTGTCTTACCGTGATCGATATGTCCGATGGTGCCGATGTTTACGTGCGGTTTTGTCCGCTCGAACTTCGCCTTTGCCACTTTTTCCTCCTATATTTCTTTCTGTTTATTTTTTATTCTGGCCGTTGGGAGCTTTTACTCGCCGCGAACCTTTGCGATGATTTCCTTTGAAACGGCTGCTGGAACTTCTGCATACGAATCAAATTGCATGCTGTAGCTCGCGCGACCTTGCGTTCTACTTCTTAAATCTCCGACATAGCCGAACATTTCAGAGAGTGGAACTAGCGCCCTAACGACTCGGGCACCTGACCGCTCGTCCATGGCCTGAATTTGGCCACGACGACTATTCAAATCGCCGATGACATCACCCATGTAATCCTCAGGAGTAATGACTTCGACAGACATAACCGGCTCTAGCAGAACAGGACCAGCAAGTCTTGCTGCTTCTCTGAACGCTGAGATTCCGGCAATCTTGAAAGCAAGTTCCGATGAATCAACATCGTGATACGCGCCATCAAGAAGAGTTACTTGTACATCGGTTAATGGATAACCAGCAAGTGGACCGGTTGCAGTTGCTTCTTTGCAACCATCATCTACAGAAGGGATGTACTCCTTCGGGATACGACCACCAGTAATTTTGTTTACGAATAAATAGCCAGATTCATCGGCATCTTCTGCACCTTTTGGCAGCGGAGCCAAACTAATTTGTACCTTCGCAAATTGTCCGGCACCACCAGATTGCTTCTTATGTGTGTAATCATATTTTTCAACGGTCTTACGTAATGTTTCGCGGTATGCCACTTGTGGTTTACCAACATTTGCTTCAACTTTAAATTCACGCTTCATGCGATCAACCAAAATTTCAAGATGTAATTCGCCCATTCCGGAAATAACAGTTTGGCCAGTCTCTTCATCTGATTTCACATGGAAAGTTGGATCTTCTTCCGCCAAAGATTGAATCGCCATACCAAGTTTTTCTTGATCGGCCTTGGTCTTTGGTTCGATTGCAACTGAAATAACTGGCGCTGGGAAATCCATTGATTCTAAAATCACGGCTTTATCTGGATCACACAAAGTGTCTCCGGTAGTTGTGTCTTTCAATCCCATCACAGCAATAATTTGTCCGGCTCCGGCTGATTCCATTTCTTCACGTTTGTTGGCATGCATTTGATAAAGCTTGCCGATACGTTCTTTGCGATCTTTAGTGCTATTTAAAACTCCGGTGCTCGGTGTCAATGTGCCAGAATAAATTCGAATGAAAGTTAATTTTCCAAGATGCGGATCGCGCATGATTTTAAAAGCCAACGCTGAAAATGGTTCATCATTACTTGGTTTGCGTTCAATTACAGTGCTTGGATCTCCCTGCTTTGAGCCAACAATTGCTTTGATATCAATCGGGCTTGGTAAATAACGATTTACTGCATCAAGCATTGGTTGCACACCTTTGTTCTTGAAGGCAGAACCAGTTAATACTGGGGTGGCTTTATCGGCCAAAGTTGCGCGACGAATTCCGGCAATAATTTCTTCTTCGGAAATCGCGACACCTTCTAGATACTTTTCCATAATCGAATCATCAACTTCAGCTAATGTCTCCATCAAAAGATGTCGAGCAGCTTCAGCTTTTTCCTTTAGATTCGCCGGAATCTCTTCAACTACATAATCTTCACCTTTTTTAGTTTCGCCCGGCCAAACCAATGCCTTCATGGCGATCAAATCAATTACGCCAACAAAATCTGCTTCGATTCCAATTGGCATTTGCAAAACTAATGGGGTCGCATTCAAGCGAGATTTGATCATGTCTACACAGCGCTCAAATGAAGCGCCGGTGCGATCTAATTTATTTACAAAGCAAATGCGGGGAACGTTGTAACGATCTGCTTGACGCCAAACGGTTTCAGATTGCGGTTCGACACCGGCAACGCCATCAAATACTGCAACTGCGCCATCTAGTACCCGCAGTGAACGTTCTACTTCAACGGTGAAATCTACGTGTCCAGGTGTATCAATGATGTTGATTATGTGGTCTTTCCACTGACAGGTGGTTGCCGCAGATGTAATAGTGATACCGCGCTCTTGCTCTTGTTCCATCCAGTCCATGGTGGCTGCGCCTTCATGAACTTCACCAATCTTGTAATTGATACCGGTGTAAAACAGGATGCGTTCAGTTGTCGTTGTTTTACCTGCATCGATGTGAGCCATGATGCCGATATTGCGAACTTTGCCTAAATCAACTGCGGTTGCAACAGCCATCATGAACTCCTTTCTTTACTTCTTAATTACCAGCGGTAATGAGCAAACGCCTTGTTTGCTTCCGCCATTTTGTGAGTGTCTTCGCGCTTTTTAACTGCCGCACCAAGACCATTGCTTGCATCAATTAATTCATTTCCTAAACGTTCTGCCATTGATTTCTCACGGCGATCACGCGAGTTATCAACAATCCAACGTAATCCCAAAGCGGTTGCACGAGCAGCTTTAACTTCCACCGGAACTTGGTATGTAGCGCCACCAACTCGACGAGAGCGAACTTCAACAGTTGGTTTCACATTATCGAGCGCGCGCTTCAAAGTAATTACTGGATCAGAACCAGTTTTCTCTTTGCAACTTTCTAGTGCGCCATAAACAATTGATTCGGCAGTGGAACGTTTGCCATGTAATAAAACTTTATTAATCAAAGCGGTTACAACCGGTGAGTTATATACCGGATCGGCTACTACCGGTTCTCTGTTGACGGGACCTTTACGTGGCATTTGTTATTTCTTCTCTCGCTTCGCGCCGTAACGGCTGCGACTTTGTTTGCGATCTTTCACACCTTGCGTATCTAATGATCCGCGAATAATTTTGTAACGAACTCCGGGTAGATCTTTAACACGTCCACCACGAACTAAAACAATTGAGTGCTCTTGCAAGTTATGGCCTTCACCTGGAATGTAAGCGGTAACTTCCATGCCACTGGTAAGACGAACGCGAGCAACTTTGCGCAAAGCTGAATTAGGTTTCTTTGGAGTTGTTGTGTAAACGCGAGTACAAACACCGCGACGTTGTGGACTTCCTTTTAACGCCGGAGTGCTGGTCTTCGAACTTTTTTCAGTGCGACCCTTGCGGACCAACTGCTGAATTGTTGGCACTTACTAACTCCATTCCTACATACACACACGACCACGAGGTCGGGCGTGTTGCCTTTGCTTTTACCGAATCGAAAACAAGAAAATAATCTGAATTCGCGCTCGATATTCAAGTGAACCCACTTGAGCGGAAGCGGAAGGTTAGCCGAGATGAGCGCTTGGGGTCAAAACGCCCTTACACCCTGAAAGACTCCAGAAAATCAGTTTCAGGAAGCGACACGCCGATAAAGCATCCCGCCTCTACCCTTGGTAGGTGAGTGCACCAGCTGAAAAATTAAATTCTGCACAAAAACCAAGCCCAAAACTGCGCGGAATCGTGCATTTAGTTATGTCTCCGATTTCATTGGTCGCCGGGTTGACCATCGTGACCTTGGTTGGCGAACTGCGGGGTCGAATCACAATCGGAATTTTCACATTGACTGCAGTAACACTTTTTACTTGTAGCGCGCTCTACCACCGAGTTAAATGGAGTGATCGATACAAAGCGTTATGGCGTCGAATCGATCATTCCAATATTCCAATTCTTATAGCCGGTACTTATACGCCTTTTGCAATTTATCTACTAGATGGAAACTCTGCTCGTATTCTTTTAATTTGTGTTTGGTCTGGCGCACTTTTAATCGCGGCGTTGCGAATCGGTTGGATGAATGCGCCCCGATGGCTCTATGTCATTGCCTATATTGCGTTGGGCTGGGCAGCCATCGCCTTTATGAATCAATTTCTAAAAACTGGTGGCGTAGCAATTTTTATTTTGATTCTAACGGGTGGGCTACTTTATTCAGCGGGTGGAATTATTTATGCACTTCGCAAACCAAACTTTTCCATTAATTGGTTTGGTTTTCATGAACTTTTTCACGCATTAACCGCCATCGCATTCACTACACACTTTGTCGCAGCTGCGCTGACGGTCTTCTTAAAAAATTAGAGCCCTGAAAATCAGGGCTCTAGAATCTTTAAATTAATCTATTAAATTAATTTACTTCGAACTCATCCAAAGGAACCGCTTCACCTGATCCTTGTGATTCAAATGGTGTGAATTCATATTGATCATAAGCAGCATAAACCGCGGCTTTTGCCTCTTCAGTTGGTTCAACTCTTACATTTCGGTAGCGAGCTAATCCAGTTCCGGCTGGAATCAATTTTCCAATGATCACGTTTTCTTTCAAACCAAGTAATGGATCGCTGCGCTCTGAAAGTGCTGCATCGGTTAATACTCTGGTGGTCTCTTGGAATGATGCCGCCGACAACCAAGATTCAGTTGCAAGCGAAGCTTTGGTAATTCCCATAAGTTCTGGACGACCGGAAGCTGCTTTGCCGCCAGTTGAAACGACGCGACGGTTTTCCTCTTCAAATCGCAAACGATCAACTAATTCTCCAGGCAATAAATCAGTATCACCCGGTTCAAGCACTGTGATGCGCTTTAACATCTGTCGCACAATAATTTCAATGTGCTTATCGTGAATTGATACACCCTGCATGCGGTACACAGCTTGAATCTCGTTCACCAAGTGAATTTGGGTCTGACGTGGACCAAGAATTCGCAGAACTTGTTTTGGATCAATTGCACCAACGACAAGTTGTTGTCCGACAGTTACCTTGCTGCCATCATCAACTAAAAGTTTTTGACGGCGAGTAATTGGATAAGCAATCGCTTCTTGTCCATCTTCTGGAGTAACCACGATTTTCTTACCTTTTGCATCTTCTAGGAAAGAAACCACACCCGCTGTTTCAGCAATTGGCGCGACTCCCTTAGGGGTGCGAGCTTCAAACAATTCTTGAACACGTGGCAAACCATGAGTGATGTCATCACCGGCAACACCACCGGTGTGGAAGGTTCTCATTGTTAACTGAGTACCTGGCTCACCAATTGATTGCGCAGCAATAATTCCAATGGCTTCACCGACATCAACTAATTTGCCAGATGCCATAGAGCGTCCGTAACACATCGCGCATTGTCCGACTTTGCTATCGCAGGTAAGTACCGAACGAACTTTTACCTGTTCGATTCCGGCATCTACCAACAAGTCGATGTTCTTATCGCCCAGATCTGTTCCGGCCGGCAAAATTACTTTGCCATTTGCCGAAACATCTTCAGCCAAATTACGTCCAAAGATTGAGGTTTCAACATGTTCATCGCGAACTAGTTTTCCTTTTTCGCCAGCAACTGCGATTCGCAGCATTAAACCGCGATCGGTTTGGCAATCCTCTTCACGAATAATTACATCTTGCGCAACATCGCAAAGACGGCGAGTCAAATAACCAGAGTCGGCGGTACGAAGTGCGGTATCGGCCAAACCTTTTCGAGCACCGTGAGTTGAAATGAAGTACTCAAGTACTGACAAACCTTCGCGGAAATTCGATTTGATTGGGCGCGGAATAATTTCACCCTTCGGGTTAGCTACAAGTCCACGCATACCGGCGATCTGACGAACCTGCATCATGTTTCCACGTGCACCAGAGAACACCATCATCCAAATCGGATTTGTTCTTGGGAAGTTATCTTCCATCTCTTTTGCAACTTCATTTGTTGCCTGAGTCCAGATTTCAATTAACTCTTGGCGACGTTCGTCATCGGTGATCAAACCATTCTCATATTGAGATTGAACTTTGTCCGCCTTTGTTTCGTAACCTTCTAGAATTTCGCGCTTACGAGTAGGAGTAACTACATCCTCGATTGAAATTGTTACACCGGCGCGAGTTGCCCAGTAGAAACCAAGCGACTTCAACGCATCAAGTGTTTGTGCAACAACTACTTTTGGATATCCCTCTGCCAATGAATCAACGATTGAAGCTAGGTGTTTCTTGGTGACGTCGTAATCAACGAATGGGAAATCAGCGGGTAAAACCTCATTGAATAACGCGCGACCTAAAGTAGTTTCGCGAGTTTCATTTTTGCCGCTCTTATCCAGACGCAATTTAATCTTTGCTTGTAATGAAAGTGTGCCTTGATCAAATGCCATCACCGCTTCCGCGATTGAAATGAAGGTTCGACCTTCGCCCAATTGCTTATCGCGCATTGAAGTTAGGAAGTACAAACCAAGCACCATGTCTTGAGTTGGTGAAGTGATTGGACGACCAGATGCTGGCGACAAAATGTTGTTTGAAGAAAGCATCAATACTCGAGCTTCAGCTTGTGCTTCAGCAGATAGCGGTAAGTGCACCGCCATTTGGTCACCATCGAAGTCAGCGTTGAACGCGGTACATACCAATGGATGAATTTGGATTGCTTTTCCTTCAACTAATTGCGGTTCAAATGCTTGAATACCTAAACGGTGCAAAGTTGGAGCACGGTTTAATAGCACTGGATGTTCGGCAATTACCTCTTCCAACACATCCCAAACGACTGGGCGAGCACGCTCAACCATTCGCTTTGCCGATTTAATATTTTGCGCATGATTTAAATCAACCAAACGTTTCATTACGAATGGTTTGAATAATTCCAACGCCATTTGTTTTGGCAAACCGCATTGGTGAAGTTTTAATTGAGGTCCGACCACAATTACTGAACGACCGGAGTAATCAACCCGCTTTCCAAGTAAGTTCTGACGGAATCGACCTTGCTTACCTTTCAACATATCGGAAAGTGATTTCAATGCGCGATTTCCTGGGCCAGTTACTGGACGACCACGACGACCATTGTCGAACAACGCATCAACCGCTTCTTGCAACATACGCTTTTCGTTGTTGACGATAATTTCAGGTGCACCTAAATCTGCCAAGCGCTTCAAACGATTGTTGCGATTGATTACGCGGCGATACAAATCATTTAGGTCAGAGGTTGCAAAACGACCGCCATCTAATTGCACCATTGGGCGCAAATCTGGTGGAATCACTGGAATTGCATCTAGCACCATTGAGGTTGGCTTGTTGCGAGTATTTAAGAATGAGTTAACGACTTTTAATCTCTTAATGGCGCGAGTTTTCTTTTGCCCCTTACCAGTTTGAGATAGTTCATTTAACTTATCGAACTCTGCTTTTAGATCGAAGGTATCTAGACGAGCTTTGATTGCTTCTGCGCCCATTAAACCTTTGAAGTAAACGCCGAAACGTTCCCGCATCTCTCGGTACAACGATTCATCACCTTCAAGATCTTGGACTTTCAAATTCTTGAATCGATTCCAAACCGCTTGCACACGATCTAATTCGCGTTGTGAACGATCCCGAATAACTTTCAATTCTCGTTCAGCTGCTTCGCGAACTTTTCGTTTCGCATCTGACTTTGCGCCCTCTTCTTCGAGCTCAGCCAAATCAGCATCCATTTTCTTGGTGCGCTCAGTTATTTCAGTGTCGCGCTTAGTCTCAATCTTTTTAATGTCAGAGGTGATGCGCTTTTCTAGTTGCGGCATATCCTCTTCACGAGCTGCGGTATCTACCTCGGTGATCATGTACGCCGCGAAATAAATAACCTTTTCTAAATCTTTTGGCGCAAGATCTAACAAATAACCAAGGCGCGATGGCACACCTTTGAAGTACCAAATATGAGTTACTGGTGCGGATAATTCAATATGTCCCATACGTTCGCGACGAACTTTCGCGCGAGTAACTTCAACTCCGCATCGCTCGCAGATGATTCCCTTGAATCGAACGCGTTTGTACTTACCGCAATAACATTCCCAGTCACGAGTTGGTCCAAAAATCTTTTCAT
>CALMJB010000099.1 GCA_937864205.1 uncultured Actinomycetes bacterium
GAAAAAATTGAAAGTGAAGCCAAAGTTTGGACATGGTGCAAGTTTTAAAATTAAAGGTCAAGATGGTCATACCCGATTGATATTGGCAAGCTTTCATCCAAGTCAACAAAATACTTTCACCGGAAAATTGACTAGAAAGCAGTTGCAAAAAGTATTTGAAAAAGCGAGTAGATTTGCCCACTGAAGTTTTGCCCCTGTAGCCCAATGGCAGAGGCATGCGACTTAAAATCGCAAAAGCGTGGGTTCGACCCCCACCGGGGGCACAAAACTTCTTAGAATCTTCCTTGATAATCGCACTCAATTACAATCC
Organism: uncultured Actinomycetes bacterium; assembly: GCA_937864205.1. Classification (GTDB taxonomy): domain Bacteria; phylum Actinomycetota; class Actinomycetes; order Nanopelagicales; family Nanopelagicaceae; genus CALMJB01. Next base: position 311 of record CALMJB010000099.1, read on the forward strand.
TAAAAAACCTAAAAAACCTGAAAATCCTGAGAAATTGATAAAAATTTAATTGCTCGCGTGGTCAGTTATTCGTAACCTGCGTTTTTGGGAATGCATAAATTTTGCAAATTGTTAATCTAGTACCGCCCACATTGGGCGAAATTTAAAAAAGGAGAACAATGGAAAGTTCAAACCCGGTTCTAAAAGGTGCGTTTGCGCCTCAAACTAGACCGATTGGTAGCGCACGCTCAGGTGAAGGCATGACCAATCTAGATAATTTGGAACAGGTTTATAACGCCCCAGCCGCTTCATCGACCCGTACCGGTCGCATGACAATTGATGATGTAGTAATTCGCACCGGAATGCTCTTTGCAGTTTTGGTGGTAGTTGGCGGATTTGCCTGGACTGCAAATCTAGGTGGTGGCGCAATCATGCTTGGATTAATCGGCGGATTTATTTTGGCAATGGTTAATTCCTTCTCTAAGAAAATTCGACCAGCCGCAGTTGTGGGCTATGCAATATTTCAAGGATTAGCGCTCGGTGCAATAAGTCGAGTTTATGAATCAATTTATCCTGGAATCGTAAGCCAAGCGATTCTTGGAACTTTGTCGGCATTTGCCGGAGTTTTGTTTATGTATCGAAGTGGCAGATTACGCGCGACTCCTAAGTTCACCAGAACTTTGATTGGCGCCACCATCGGATACTTCGTACTCGGACTATTTTCATTAATTGGCGCGATGTTCGGATTAGGAAATGGTTATGGTTTATATGGCGTAAGCGGTCTGTCATTGCTATTAGCAGTGGCAGGTGTTGCGCTGGCAAGTTTCTTTTTGGTTCTAGATTTTGATCAAATTGAAAAAGGCGTAACTGCTGGTGTGCCAAACCAAGAGGCATGGCGGGCTGGTTTTGGTTTGATGGTAACCATAATCTGGCTGTACTTAGAAGTGCTTCGACTATTAGCGATTTTAAGAAACGATCGTTAACGGATAAATTTAACGAGCCGGGGTTTATAACTCCGGCTCGTTTTTTTGTACAAATCTTTGTTTGGTATTAGTTTCTGGCAAAGTAAGAATTAATAAGTAAGTTACTAAAAATAGTAGCGTTGAAATAGTAAATGCCGGCGTGAATCCTGCATGATCAGCTATAAAACCCAGCACTAGTGGTCCAACAATCATTCCGGCATCACCAGCCATTTGCGCCACGGCAATGACTTGACCACCCTTTCCTGAAATCAAATCACCTACCACGCTCATGGGTGCAGCAGAGGCATAGGCAGAACCAAATCCCATCAGCGCCATAGCCACAAAATAAATTATTAAGTTGTTGCAAAAAATTAACAAGATCATGCCAAATAAAATTACAGTTCCGCCATTTATTAAAGCCGGTTTGCGACCGTTATGGTCTGAGTATCTACCAGCTGGAATCAGAAAAATTCCTTGAATTAAGGCACCGATTGTTAAACCTAACCCGGCTATTGCAACGGTACTTCCTAGTTTGTCGGTGACAAAGATTGGCAAAATTGAAGATCTGATTCCAAACAAAATCCAGTTGAATACAAAAATTACAAACAAAATTACCCGATATGGATAAAGCTTGAATGCGCTCGCTAGCGAAGTCTGCTTCGTGGCTTTATCTGCATTGTCATGTGAATTACCAACATGTTGTGATCTTAGAAAAAAGAAAGCCACAAAACTGGCCATGCTTAAGGTGGTTGCATAAACAAAGAAAGGCGCGCGTGGATTTATAGTTGCGAGTAGACCACCGACTGCAGGTCCAAATACTCCGCCCACTAAAAATCCACCGTTGTAAATGGATTGTGCTTGCGCCCGTTGCTCTGCTTTGACTGAACGAAGCAAAAGCGAACTGGCTGAGACCGAGAACATAGATGAACCCAGACCGCTGAGCGTTCTAAAAATGAGAAGTTGCAAATAACTTTGGGCGAATGCCGTTAACAAAATAAAGAAGGCAACTAGAAATAAACCGACTCCCAAAACTAATCGTTCCCCAAATTGATTTACGACTTTTCCTGAAAAAAGTCCGGCACTAAAACGCATCACCGCAAACATTGAAACAACAAGTCCGATTGCGGTATTAGTCACCCCGAAACTTTTTGCAAATATTGGGATTGCCGGGATTATTAATCCAAAACCGATTGCAACTAAAAACGATATAGAAGTTAGTACTAAAGCGGTATTTGGCAGTTCGCCAAATACCCGCTTACGTAAATTCAATCTAGTTACTTATTTATTTTCTTAAGCTGAATTACTGGTTTTTCAGCCGACCGATTCACCAGCAGCTTCGGCTCTAGCGGCATGATGTTCTTGGCTAGTACGAAGTGGTTTTTCTACTAAGAACAACGCCAAGAAGAATCCAGTCAAGGTAAAAGGCGCTGCTGAAATAAAGACCACATGAAATGCTGATACGAAACTATTTAAAACATTTTCTTGCACTATTGGCGGGAACTGCGCAATCACACCAGTGTTTGATGTTACCGATTTGATTTGTTCTGGAGTTATTCCGGCAATTGCCTGTGGTTGAGTTTGCGCTAACTTGGCAAAGTTTTCGGCAATATTGTGCGCGACTCGATTTGCGAAGATTGTGCCAAACAGAGCTGTGCCAAAAGCGCCACCTAAGGTTCTAAAGAAAGTATTAGCACTGGTTGCAACGCCCAAATCTTTGAAGTCAACATCATTTTGCAGTGCGATAACTACGGTCTGCATCGATAAGCCCAAGCCAGCGCCGACCAAAATCGCGAATAGTGAAAGCATTAAATAAGAAGTGTCGCGTTTTAATGTTGATAACAAAAGCAAACCAGCGGTCATAACTAGAGCGCCGGCAATTGGAAAGCGTTTGTAATGACCATGTTTAGAGATCTGTTTTCCGCTAATAATTGAAAGTGAAACTATTCCAATCATGAGTGGAATCAATTTAAGTCCTGCCATGGTTGCTGAATCTGCTTTTACTACCTGCAAATAGAGTGGCAACATCACGATTGCACCAAACATGCCAGCTCCGATGATGAAGCCCAGCGCAGAGGTCAATGTAAATGTGCGATTTTTAAATAAATGTAATGGCAAAATTGGTTCTACTGCGCGACTTTCTTGCAAAATAAAACCAAGTATTAGCAATGCACCAACAGCAAATGCGGTCAATGTTCTGCCATCGGTCCAACCACGTTCTGGTCCAAATACAGAAAGTGCCAGCAAAATTATGGATACCGCTGAGACCATAATAAATGCACCTAAGTAATCAATTTTGTGTTCTCGTTTAATTTTTGGAATGTGTAAATAAGCTGAAGTTATTACCAAAGCTAAAATTCCAAACGGCAGATTTATGTAGAAAATCCATCGCCATCCAGTAATGCCCAGAATGCTGGAATTATCGGAGAAGAAACCACCGAGCAATGGGCCGGCTACAGATGACAATCCCCAAACCGCGCCAAAGTATCCCTGATACTTACCGCGCTCTCGCGGTGAGACTACATCTCCGATGATCACAAATGTAAGTGCCATTAATCCGCCGGCACCGAGTCCTTGTAATGCGCGAGTTGCAATCAATTGCGTCATATTTTGTGAAGCACCGGCGAGGAATGAACCGATTAAGAAAGTGACAATTGCAAATTGAAAAACCGGTCTGCGACCATAAAGATCCGAAATTTTTCCATACAACGGAGTTGATGCAGTTGAAGTTAGCAGATAAGCGGTAACCACCCAGGTGTAATGATTTAAGCCGTTGAAATCCTCAACAATTCGCTTTAACGCGGTTGAAACGATGGTTTGATCAAGTGCGGCCAAAAGCATTCCGGTCATCAATCCACTGAGAATCAACATGATTTCGCGATGAGTGTGCGGAGCAGTTTTTACTTGGGTGTCAGACATTTTTCCTCATATTCTTTTAGATACCTTCAGTTTCCTTCTAATTCTCGCTAATTTTTTAGGAGCAAAAGTGATTTTGCAATTTATTAGTTGAAACTTAAACTAAGTCGTTAGGGTACTCCAAATTGGACTAGGATTTTCAATATGAAATCGATTGTCGCAAGTGATTTATATAAAACATACGACAACGGCTCGGTCAAAGCATTAAATGGTTTAAACCTTGATGTGGAAGAGGGCACGGTTCTTGGAGTATTAGGTCCAAACGGGGCAGGCAAAACCACAACGGTTCGAGTTTTAGCAACACTTCTTTCGCCAGATTCTGGATCAGCCACCGTTGCCGGTATTGATGTGATCAAGAATCCACAAGCGGTTCGGAAAATAATTGGTTTATCTGGCCAATATGCAGCGGTTGATGAAACTTTAACTGGCATGGATAACTTGGTGATGTTTGGTCGGCTTTATCACCTGAATGCAAAAGCCGCGAAGGCTCGAGCGGTTGAATTATTGGAACAATTTTCATTAACTAAAAGTGCGACCCGGCCAATTCGAACTTATTCAGGTGGAATGCGTAGACGTTTAGATTTAGCTGCATCGTTAATTGTTAAACCAAAAGTTTTATTTTTAGATGAGCCAACAACTGGATTAGATCCAAGAGGTCGACAGGAAATGTGGGGAGTTATCTCTGAACTTGTTAAAGCTGGTGTCACTTTATTGCTTACCACTCAATATTTAGATGAAGCCGATCAATTGGCCGACGAAATTGCAGTGATTGATCATGGAAAAGTTATTGCGCGCGGTACATCGGATCAATTAAAGCGTCAGGTTGGGGGCGAGCGATTAGAGATTGTGGTTGATGCAGCCCATATAAATCAGGTGGCGCAGGTAGTTAAGCAAGTAAGTGGGGTAAACCCAAATATCGATCAAGCAATTCGATCGATTTCTGCACCGGTAACCACCGGCAGCAAAGCTTTGATTGAAGCCGCAAAATTATTAGATGATGCCCAAATTCATCCTTTAGATATTGGATTAAAACGACCTTCCTTAGATGATGTGTTTTTAGCGCTAACTGGACATGTGGCGGAAGAGAAAAGCGATGATGCGACGGAAAATTCTGAAATAGCCAGAAAAGATGGCAAGCGAAATCGACGTGGCAGGGGGGATCGTAAATGAGAGGTTTAACAGACTCACTAGTTCTAACAAAGCGTCAATTATTACAGTTGCTGCGCGTGCCCGAAGTTTTGATCTTTTCGACTATTCAACCCGTGATGTTTGTGTTGTTATTTAGATATGTATTTGGTGGATCAATTTCAACCGGACAACCTGGCGGGTATGTACAACTTTTGATGCCGGGAATTTTCGTACAAACTGTCGCATTCACATTAGCCGGAACCGCGGTTGGTTTGGCGGCAGATATGCAAAAAGGATTAATTGATCGATTCAGATCTTTACCAATTGCAAGATCGGCAGTTTTATTTGGTCGCACCTTAGGTGATGCCGCACTAAATGTTGTGGTGCTTACTTTCATGGGAATCACTGGTTTTATCGTTGGCTGGCGTCCAAGTTCTGGCATATTAAAAGTAATTGCTGGCTTTGCTTTCTTACTTTTGTTTGGCTATTCAATGTCGTGGCTTGGCGTATTAATTGGAATCTCGGTTCGAGAAGAGCGGGTAGCGCAAAACCTCACCTTTATTGCGGTTTTTCCCCTGACATTTCTCTCTAATGCCTTTGCTCCAACAACTGGAATGCCAAAAGTTTTGCAATATTTCGCTGAGTGGAATCCTGTTTCAACAATGGTGGCAGCTTGTCGAGAATTATTTGGTTTAAAAAATGAATTTGGAGTTACCGCTGGGTCATTTCCAAGTCAGCATCCGCTTTTGATGTCTTTTATTTATATGTTGTTAATTACTTTGGTTTTTGTGCCGCTGTCAGTTAGAAAATATAACCGAACATCAAAATAAGTAAGCCGCTTCTAAAATTGCAACTTGAATCTCTTTGCCATTTGGTGCTTTGTATTTAACAGTTTCACCAATTTTTTTTCCAAGTACCGCGGCGCCGAGTGGAGATTTTTC
>CALMJB010000100.1 GCA_937864205.1 uncultured Actinomycetes bacterium
CCAAGTTGTAATTAGTAACGCCGCGAGTTTGTTGAAAAATTAATCCGGCCGCGCCAGCAAGTGCGCCGCCGAGTGCAAAAGTAAATGCAATTGTTTTGTTTACATCGATTCCCATCAATCGAGCAGCATCGGCATCTTGTGCGGTTGCCCGCATTGCTTTGCCGCGACGAGTCTTTGAGACGATGAATGTCATTACAAGTAAAAGCGGAATAGTCACAAGCAAAGAAATAATTGTCGTGTATGGAATATGAACCCCGCTAATCACAATTTCACCGGCTGGGAGCACGCTGTTCCAAGTTTTAGGACCGGAACCATTCCAACGAATTCCAATGAATTGCAAGATGAAGGAAACACCAACTGCGGTGATGAGCGGTGCCAACTTTGGCGCGCGTCGTAACCGACGATAAGCAAACCTTTCGATTGTTACATTTATGCCGGCACAAAATGCCATCGCAGAAATTAAACATGCCAGGAAAACTAGATATCCGCCGGCACTTGGCGCGGTTAAACCGAACCAAACCGAGATGAAATATGCCGAAAACAATGTACCGAGCATGAAAAGATCACCATGAGCAAAATTAATTAATTCAATAATTCCATAGACCAGTGTGTATCCCAACGCAATCAATGCATATAAAACACCGTTGCTTATTCCAATTACGCTGGCTTGAAAAAATTGAGTTGGCGACTTCATGAAATTAATCAGAAGCCAATAGACCACACCAAAAAGGATTAGGGCCGCGGAGACACGAAACAAAATGTTTTTAATTAATTGACTTGAGGGTGCTGCCGATACCGCGGACATTTAATTGCGTAACCTTCCGAGTCAATTTAACTTAAGTTTCTTGGCTTAAGTTTATTAGGCGCTACCTTAGAGCCGATTTGCAATAATGTAAACCAAATTTAGCGAATTTAAGTGAATCTGTAAGCCAGATTCGAATCTGAGATAAAGAATTAACCAAATTGAAACAACAAAAGAAACAAGGGGCGGGTTTTCACCCACCCCTTGTTACGAGTTAATCAGTAAATTGAATTACCGATCAAACTTGATTATTTAACCGCCCAAGCTTGGACAGTTACTTCCTTCTTGTCCTTTACAACTTCAATAGTGATGTCTTTTGCATTGACATCGCCAGTTAGTGGGTCAAGTTGAATCGCTTTTCCAAGCACTGAGTTGTTAGCGGAAATCTGTACGGTGTTTGCACCAAATACAGCATCGCGAACGCTCTTACGTGTTCCATCAGACTTAGCAATTGCGCCCAAAATAACTTGAACTGCTGCTACGCCGTATAGTGGATAAGAACCAACTGGATCTTTTC
>CALMJB010000101.1 GCA_937864205.1 uncultured Actinomycetes bacterium
GTATTTTCTGCGATATGAATTACCGCTACTGAAATCTCGGCAATCAGCCTTAAAGTAATTAGCAAGATAAAACCCAAAGCACAACCAACCAAAATCGCAATTGGGAAAATAATTATTTGACCATTCATTCCATAATCTGTTGCCGACCAAATGGGTACTGCAATTGCTAAAACACCTACAATTATTACAAAATATAAAGTGTATAAATAACCAGCAACTTTTCGCGTTAAGTACTCATTTAACTTAAAGTCGCGCACATGCGAAAGAATTGTGCGAATGTCTTCTTGCCAAGAAATCCATGCCCATAAAAGTGCTATTAGCACTAGTACAGCGATCAATAATCTAAGCGCAATAGAAAAAACACCAAGCACCAGAAGCCAAATTAATGACCACTTCAAACCAGTTCCGGACTCAACTTTTGCTGCATTAAAAGTATTAATTAAGTCAGAGACCAATACCCAAGTTGTAATTAATAATGTAATGCTCGCAAAAACTGAATAAATTATTTGAGATATTTTGTTTTGATCAGATTTTAGATAATTCAACAGCGCGGTTAAGAAATTAGCTATTCGAGACTTCTGTAAATAAATTGAAAAACCTAAGACAATTATTGAAACCAAACCTAAAAGTTCTACAAACGGTGTTGAATTTGATTTTATAAATACATTCTTAAGCAATGAAACAAAAGAAACTTCGTTTGCTCGCCAGATATCGGTTATCCAAACCAAAAAATACATATGCGAAATTAAACTTAATACCGATAGAAACGAACGCAATTCTAAGTTTCGCGCAAAACAGGCAAAAAATAAGGCTAAATAACTAATAATTAACCAAGATAAGCCCGTACTAGAAGAAATTAAATTAAACGCATTAACCGGATTACTGTAATCATCAAGTGAGTACCAAAAAAAAGTTCCGGGAATTGTTAAAACTAGTGCTACAAATAAAAAAGTACGAATACGTTGAATCGACATTAACTTCATGGCTAGAGCGTATCTGATGGGATTAATTCAATTAGTGAAACTTCCGGAGCACAAGCAATTCGAATTGGTGAAAACGGGCTGTAGCCGACTCCGGCAGAAACATTCAACCAAGGTTCGTTTGGAAGTTTTGTTAGACCCCGGCTTCGCCAATTTGGTAGGTCGCAATTAGTTGTTAAAGATTTACTGCCGCCAAACCAAGGCACTCTCACTTGTCCACCGTGCGTATGACCTGCAAATATCAAATCTAATTTATCTTCTGCCATTTTTGAAAGCACTCTTGCATAAGGAGCATGAGTTACACCGATCTTTAAGTCAAAATTTTCAGAATTTGAACTT
>CALMJB010000102.1 GCA_937864205.1 uncultured Actinomycetes bacterium
TTAATTTTTTAAACTGGCTAACACAAATTGTTTTGCCTCTTGGGCAGATCTGGCAGCTAGTGCAACTTTAACTGCCGCTTCGGCTTGAGTTTTTGTAATACGAGAAACTACTTCTTGTACCGATGTTAAGGCGCCAGCGCCAGAACTTAATGTGGTGACGCCGATTCCCATCAAGTAAACACAGAGCAATGGATCTGATGCCGCTTCGCCACACACCCCAACTTTTATGCCGACTTCTTTTGCATTGGTACAGATTTCTTTTAACGATTTTAGAAGCGCTGGTTGCCATGGATCTAATAGTTGAGCCAAATCTGCACTTTGTCGGTCGGCGGCAAATAAATATTGGGACAAATCATTTGTACCCACGCTGATGAAATCGACAACGCCTTTTAAATTAGCAATTTCAGAGATCACCGCTGGAATTTCCACCATGATGCCAACCTGTTTGAATCCAATTTGGCGGGCGGTTTTGGCAAACTCGGCCGCCTCACTTGCGGTGGCAATCATTGGCGCCATTACCGCAACATCGTTAGTTCGATTATTTTTTATAGCCGCGTTGTGGATTGCTTGCAGTTGTTCAGTAAAAAATTTTGGATTCGACTTACCGAGTCGCTGCCCGCGCACACCGAGCGCCGGATTTGCTTCGCGGGCAAAGTTTAAGAATGCAATGGGTTTATCAGAACCGGCATCCATGGTTCGAAAAATGATTTCACCGGCTGGGCAGGCGGCTAAAACTTCAGAGTAAATATCAGTTTGTGCTTCTAACGTGGGGGAAGTTTTTGTATTTAGGAAAAATATTTCAGTGCGCAGCAAACCGACCCCTTGGGCATTTAATGATTTAACTTTTTGCGCATCTTTAACACTGCCCACATTTGCAAATACTTTTGCCAACGGATTTGCTTGAGTTGGCAGCTGGTGCCACCACGGTTTTTCATTTGCATTTAATGTGCCATCAATTTCCACTGTTCCCAAAGTGGGATTAACTAGCAATGATGTGCCGTTATTTATTTTCATAGCATCGGTGCAGGCGACAACTGCGGCGATTCCCAATTGGCGACAAATAATTGCAGTGTGTGAAGTTGGTCCACCTTTTTCTGTGACCACACCTTTAACTACATCGGTGAAGGTGGCGGTCTCCATCGGCGATAAATCTTCGGCAACCACAATGATTTCGCCAGTTTTAGGAAGTTGATGTTCTTCTACATCGCCTTGTAACCATTGAATTATTCGATATTCAATCTCGCGTAAATCGGCCACCCGCTCACCAAATTCATCGGATGCACCTAAAAGTTCTTGCGTGAATTTTTGCATTCCAAGTTGCACCGCAGATTCTGCGCTCCAACCTTCCTTCACATTTTGTAAAACCATTTCCGCTAATTCTGGATCTTGCGCCATTACCGATTGCGCATACAAAATCTCTTTTACCGATTGTTCTTGTGCCTGTGCTGATTTGGCATCTAATTGCCGAACAAATGCCGCTAACGCCTCTTGATAGCGCACCATTTCACTTTCCACATTTGGAAAAGTTTTAGCAAGTTCGGGTAATGATTTGCGCGGTGCAATTCGAAATGCTTCAGCTTGAACTGAAGTATTTCCGATGCCGATTCCGCGATAAATAGTGCTCATCGTTTGGTTTTACTTGTCGACGAGAGCGGTACTTAATTTTTCAAATAGTGATTGCGCCAGCGCGTTGTCATCGGTGTTGAGCGAAACCGTGATCTCTTCACCCTGTTTAATTTTCAACGTTAATAATCGCAATGGGCTATTTGCTTTCACCTGAGCGCCGCCGATTCGACTAACCAGAACTTCACATGGTGCTGCAGCGGCGATTTGCGAAAACTCAGCGGCTGGCCGGGCATGTAATCCAACCCCAGCTTGCACCACCATGTTCTTGCTGATCATTACGGATTAACCACCACTTTGATCGCTTGACCGCTCAAAACTGCATCGATTGCCGATTGCACATTTTCAAGTTTGACTCGATGAGTAATTAAATCTGCAACTTTCACTTCGCCAGTTGAAATCATCTGCAACGCTTTTTTGTTCTGTGCCGGCGATGAACCATTTGCGCCATAAAGTGTTACCTCTTTGTAATGCACGATGTTGGCATCACATTTTATGAATGGATTCTCTTTTGGTAATCCGCCAAAGAAACTAACTTTTCCACCCGCGCTGACCATGGAAATTGCATCTTCCTGCGCTTTTCCAGATGGCGCTGCGGTAATGATGATGTTTGGTCCGCGACCATCGGTTAGTTTTTTCATTTCAGCAGCGAGATCTTGGGTTGACATATCAATTGTGGCATCTGGTTTTACAACATCTGATGCCAACTTAACTCGACCGCCATTTATATCGGCTAAGAAAACTTTGCTCGCCCCTAACGCCCGGGCAACCCGAACATGTAAACATCCGATCGGCCCAGATCCCATCACAAGCACCACATCACCTTTTGTAATTTGCAAAATCTGTTGCGAATTTAAGACGCAGGCAAGTGGTTCGGTCACCGCCGCTTCATCAAATGAAACATTCTCGGGAATCTTGTTAACGCCATTTACGCGAATGACTTCATCGGGAATAATCATGAATTCCGCGAATCCGCCGGCAAATTGATAACCCATTGATAATTGATTCTGACAAATTGTCATTCGATCACTTTTACATAACCAACATTCACCACATGGAATCGCGGCAATCACCTGCACACGATCTGAAACTTTAAAATTTGAAACTGAAGCGCCGACTTCAACTATTTCGCCAGCAATTTCATGTCCGATGATTTGCGGGGGAGTAAGCCTTGGATGACCGTGATTGAAGATCTTGGCATCGGTGCCACAAGTGGCGCAGGCTTTTACTTTTATCAAAATCTCTTTTGGTCCAGGTTTTGGTTTATCTACTTCTACAACCGTTAAATCTTTTGGACCTTTATACAACGCTGCTTTCACTGATCTTCCCTTTTCGTTAATTAACTAATTTTCAAATTCTAAAATTATTTTGTTAGTACCTGCAAAATCTCATTCTTATCATTGCTGTTGTTAAGAATCTCGAAGGATTTCTCATCCAAGATTGCTTCGGCGAGATTTCCCAGAATTTCGCCATGCTCATCCTCTCGCGCCGCGATTCCGATGCACAAATTAACCGCTTCGGTATCCCAGATGATTGGTTTAGTTAAGCGTAAAAAAACTATTTGCCCATGTTTTACGAATTTGCGGGATTCATCGGTGCCATGTGGCATCGCCACGCCATTTCCCATAAAGGAAGAAAACTTTTGTTCTCGTTCCCACATCGCTGGTAAGTATTCGCCAGAAACTGCGCCAAGTTCTAATAACAACTTGCCACAGAGACCAACGGCCTCTTCTTTCGAAGAGGCCGTTGCATCTAAACGGATTCCAGCCAGATTGAGTACTTGCTCACTCATCAGATATTTCTACTGAGTTTTGAATGTCATGAATAACTCGGGCAATTGCCGGATCTCCTAAAAACATATCGAAGGGTACGACGACAGTTTTTGGCACCGCTTGCTTAGCGCGTTGCGCTAAACCGCGATGGCAGATAACTAAATCTGCTCCGGTTGCAGCAAGTTGATTAACTGGTGAATGCGTTGCTTTGATGCCCTGAGCTTTCAATTGTTTTTCGATGGTTTTCGCCACCATAACACTTGAGCCCATGCCAGCCTCACATGCAACTACCACCAGCTTTACATCCTTGCCCGATATCTTTGACATTCTCTATTCCGTTTCTACTTTTATTGCTAGTTATTT
>CALMJB010000103.1 GCA_937864205.1 uncultured Actinomycetes bacterium
TCGCCTTCCGCCCGCGCTGCTTCAATTTTTTTAATTATTTCGTTACGTCTTGGCCCTTCTAATTCGGCCAGTTCAGCTTTGAGACGATCTGCTGCCTCTTGGGTAAGCCAGGTTTGAGTTGGTTCGTTTGATTTACTCATTTGATTAACTCACCTACTTATCTTTAAATTCACTTTAATTTGTAATTTACCAGATTTCAAATTCTTGGCTTTGGGGATAAAGATTACTCACAACCAACCACATCAGCATTTACTGCTGGCGAGAGGGTGTTTAACGTGATGGTACGGGTGAATATTTTCTGATTGGGCTTATCAATCAAATCATTTGTCTCGCCTACGATATTTCGATAAATATCTCGGGCAACTAATCTGCAGGTTATTTGGGTTTTAATTTTTTTACTTTTAACTTGGTAAGTAACTTTTATCTGATTGTTTCCAACATTTTGGTAAGCAATTAATTGAGAACTTAGTTTGGGATTTGAATAATAAGTTGCGCTCCAGATTAACCAACTTATTAATGCCGTCACGATTAAAACAATTATCAAAACCAAGCCATTATTTTTATGGTCTAACCCATATCGTGCCCGTAATTTGGGGTTATTCTGAATATCTGGATGCATAGTTAGAGTAGTTTAGTAATTGCAAATACCTCGGAATGAATTAGCGATATATTTGCGATAAATTTGCGATAAATTGCAGTATTAATATTTCAAATAAAATAATGAAACAACAAATATGAGGGGAACTTAGATGGATCAAATAACCGATTACGATGTCGGCGTTGCTGGTTCTCTGATAATGATTGTGCTCAGCATTGCTACCGCGATTTTATGTGTAAGTTTTTATCGCAGATATCGCCGCATGACGCAAAAGAAGCGAGATGAATAAAACTCGTAGTCAGATTCTTCCCAATTTAGTTCGAGTTGGCACTTTTGTAATTATCTGGCTGCTGCTAATACTTGCTTTTTATCGACTAGGTAATTGGCAGTTGAACAGAGCAAATCAAGTGGTGAATCCGCCAATTAAAACCATTAGCACTGAGCCCATCGAAATTGAAAAAATATCTCAACCCGGAATTAATATCAGATTGTCGGCGGTAAACCGAATTGTGGTTTTGAAGGGTGAGTATGTCGAAAGTTTTCGGGCACCAAATCAGAGTTTGATGAACACTGATACTGCAAAGTCACAGATCGATAAAACAAATCAAGAAAAAAATAAAAAAGTTTTTGATGTGCGCATAATGCGACTGGACAGCGGGAATTATGTTTTGGTGGCTCGCAGAATTATGTTGCCAAATGAAAATCAGCCCACGCCAATCGTGGGGAAAGTGATTGCAACTGGTCGCTTATACCCAAATCAAAATGTAGATCGAGTGGCTTTATCTCAGGGCGTTTTAAGTCGAATTGATCCAGCGTTGGTGGTTAGCCAGAAATATCCCTTCTTTTTTGATGGGTATGTGATTTTGCAGCAGGAACGATTTGCCGAATCTAATAAATCGCCTGAACTATTTGATGCCCAACAGCTAATTCCATCACCAATCTTGTCGCAAAAGATTCCTGGGTTTTATTGGCAACATATTTCATACGTTGTGGTGTGGTGGTTTATGGCATTTTTAGTATTGATCGCACCTTTCTTCAAACAATTTAGACCAAAACTAAATTAAACTTGTCCCAAATATGAAAAATTTCTTATTTAGTATTCAAGCCGTTAAAAGTCGTTATCGGTTTATGGCAATTTGGGCTGGCGTAATGTCACTATTGCTTTGGTTTGTCTACATGCCGGTTAAGTACATCATTGCAAATGAAGGCTGGCACGAAAAATTAATTTGGATTCCAATTGTGCATGGTTTTACTTATCCCATTTATGTGTTGGCTGCATTGAATCTAGGTTTGATTACTAGGCGCAATATTTTTCAGGTTGCCTTTTTGGCTTTGGCTGGCACGCTTCCATTCGCTTCACTTTGGGCAGAACGCAGAATCGCCCGTGAAAGTCAGCCTTAACCTCAATCAATTTTTAAATTCATTTAAATTTCTTCAAAATCGAATTGCGTGTTGCCTGATTTCTAATGTCTTAATAATTTACATTTCTCCTTGTAACTACTAGTACAAGTGAACAGGGTAGATCCGCTTCAAAAGCAGTGTTGCTTCTGGAATGGAATCTCCCATAAAAGAGAGATTGCGAATCAATTAATTGACAAACAATCAGCTAGCAAAATCTGACTCAAGTTCAGATGCGGCAAATTTGCAATCGGCAAGTGTCACCAAAATCGGTGCGAAAACAATTCCAGCTAGCAAAATTTATGTCTTAGATACCAGTGTGTTATTGGCAGATCCAATGTCGATTCATAGGTTTGCCGAGCATGAAGTAATAATTCCAATAACGGTAATTGGTGAATTAGAAACAAAACGAAATCATCCAGAACTAGGTTATTTTGCCCGTTGCGCCCTGCGCGCTTTAGATGATTTAAGAATTGAACATGGTCGATTAGATAAGCCAATTTCTATCAATGATGAAGGCGGAACAATTGTTGTTGAATTAAATCACTCTGATTCTGCGAAATTACCAAATGGCTTTTTCAAAGATGGTCCAAACGATGCTCGAATACTTTCTATTGCAAAGAATTATATGAGTGAAGGTCGGGAAGTTGTATTAGTTACAAAAGATCTACCATTACGAGTCAAAGCTTCATCAGTTGGTGTGATTGCTGAAGAGTATCGCGCAGAGTTAGCACCTAGTAGTGGTTGGACTGGAATGATTGAAGAATCAGTAGCCGGTTCAGTAATTGATCAACTTTATTCAGAAGAAAAAATTGAAAGCGACATCGCCTTAATCAATCCATGTCATACCGGTGTCGTTTTGCACTCTGAAAAAGGCAGCGCACTAGCTCGAGTTAGCCCCGATAAAAAACTTCAATTAGTACGTGGTGATCGAAGTGCATTTGGATTACATGGAAGAAGTGCTGAGCAACGAATTGCATTAGATTTATTACTAGATAGTGATGTGGGAATTGTTTCGATGGGCGGTCGCGCTGGAACTGGAAAAAGTGCATTAGCAATATCGGCGGGATTAGATGCAGTTTTAGAAAAACGTTTACACAAAAAAGTAGTTATTTTCCGGCCGCTGTATCCCGTCGGCGGCCAGGAACTTGGATACCTGCCGGGTAGCGAAGGTGAAAAAATGTCACCTTGGGCTCAAGCAGTCTTTGACACCTTAGGAGCTTTAGTTAGCCAATCGGTGATCGATGAGGTAATTGATCGAAAGTTGATTGAGGTTTTACCGTTAACTCATATTCGCGGACGCTCATTGCATGACTCATTTGTAATTGTTGATGAGGCGCAATCGCTCGAACGCGGGGTGTTACTAACGGTGCTTTCCAGAATCGGCCAAGGCTCTCGGGTTGTGCTGACCCATGACATCGCGCAACGGGACAACCTGCGGGTTGGTCGCCATGACGGGGTGGTGGCGGTGATTGAGTCTTTGAAAGGTCACCCGCTCTTTGCCCACATCACCCTGACCAGGAGCGAGCGCAGCCAGATCGCTGCACTAGTTACTGAGATGCTCGAGGAGCCGCTGAACTTCACCGCTTAACACCCCAAATTCAAGTTTTTTAGAGAAATAGCCTCTGACCTGGGGTTTTACTAAATCCACAACCCTTAAAGTTTGGTTAATTTCCCGCCACACCGAGCAATAGGTTTGCCCACCCTGCCTTCCCTTGCGACCATAAAGGTTGGTTTTAATGAGTTCAAAAAGGTTTGAAAGG
>CALMJB010000104.1 GCA_937864205.1 uncultured Actinomycetes bacterium
AGAATTAGCTTAGAAATTGAAAATTAAGTAGATCGGGAGGCTAAAAAGTGAATGAACTGAAATTAGCCTCGGAAAAAAGACTCAGATTATTTTCTGGACGTGCGTATCCGGAATTAGCAGAATCAGTTGCCAAAGAACTTGGCATTCCAATCACTCCAACATCGGCTTATGACTTTTCAAATGGCGAAATATTTGTTCGATTTGAAGAGAGTGTGCGCGGCAGTGATGCTTTTGTAATTCAAAGTCACAGCTCGCCAGTCAACAAACACATAATGGAACAATTAATAATGGTTGATGCCTTAAAGCGCGCGTCTGCAAAACGAATCACAGTCGTAACTCCGTTTTATGGATACGCCAGACAAGATAAGAAACATCAAGGACGTGAACCAATATCGGCAAGGTTGATGGCAGATTTATTTAAAACCGCTGGCGCAGATCGAATCATGTGCGTTGATTTGCACACCGCACAAATTCAAGGTTTCTTTGATGGCCCAGTGGATCACTTGTTCGCGCTGCCACTGTTAGCAAATTATGTTGGTCAAAAAGTTGATCGATCCCGATTAACAATTGTTTCGCCAGACTCTGGTCGAGTTCGCATGGCAGAACGTTGGAGTGAATTATTAGGTGGAGCCTCAATTGCTTTTATTCATAAAACCCGAGATCCACGAGTTCCCAATGAATCTGTAACTGGTCGAGTAGTTGGTGAAGTAGCTGGAAAAACTTGCGTAGTTATTGATGACATGATCGATACCGCTGGCACAATTACAAAAGCGGTGGATGCATTAACCGCGGAAGGAGCAAAAGAGGTAATCGTCGCTTCAACGCATGCGGTTCTGTCTGGTCCTGCGGTAGAGAGATTGAAAAATTCAAAGGTGAATGAAGTTGTGGTGACAAATACTTTGCCAATTGAAGAGGAAAAAAGATTTGATAATTTAACGGTGCTTTCGATTGCACCATTAATAGCCCGCGCCATCAAAGAGGTATTTGAGGATGGTTCGGTAACTAGCTTGTTTGATGGTCGCGCTTAATCTGCGATTTGTAATTTCCACACCTATTTCGCTACCCTAACGCTCCACTACGGCGAGGGTTAATAACCGTAATCGACGCGAATAGGAAATAACGAACATGGCTGAAATATCAATTAATGGCAAACGGCGCACTGAATTTGGAAAAGGCGCAGCCAGACGCACCAGACGAGATGGATTTATTCCGGCAGTCATTTATGGTCACGGTGAAAAACCACAGCATGTTTCATTGCCATCAAAAGAATTAGGTGTGGCGCTTAAAACTTCAAACGTTTTGTTAGATGTCGTTCTAGATAATCAAACCGAATTAACTTTGCCTAAATCAATCGCTCGTGATCCACTTACTGGTTCTCTTGAGCATGTTGATCTAGTAATTGTTCGCCGCGGTGAGAAAGTGGTGGTTTCAGTTCCAGTTCACACAATTGGTGATTACGACCGTGATGGAATTCTTGAGCACGTAAACAACACAATCGAAGTCGAAGTCGAAGCAACTTCGATTCCACAATTCTTAACTTTGGATATGTCTGGTTTGAAAGCCGGCGAATCTATCTCCGCAGAAAAAGTGCAGTTGCCAGAGGGTGTCGTTCTAAAGAGCGATCCAAAACTTACGGT
>CALMJB010000105.1 GCA_937864205.1 uncultured Actinomycetes bacterium
TCAATTGCTGGTTTGGACCTCAAACGGCTCGCCACCATCTTTACCGCCGCGCTCGCCTCTGATTGTTTAGATCAATTAGGCATTCGAAATCAGGTTTTGAAAAAAGATATTGAAATGATTTCAGGTGATGGCGTGATGCTCGGGTTTGCATTTCCAGTTCGAATGGAAATCGTTGATAAAGCACCGGAAATTCCATATGTTGGTTTGCTCAAAGCGCTAGATGCAATTGGTAAAGATCAAGTTTTTGTCTCACCCGCTGGCAGATTAGAAAGAGCAGCGCTTTGGGGTGAATTGTTGTCAACTGCTTGCAAGCACAAAGATGTCGCCGGCTCATTAACAGATGGCCAAGTAAGAGATGTTTCAAGATGCCGAGCGCTCGGTTTTAAAGTCTTTGGGGCTGGAACATTACCGCTAGATATAAACAGCAGATTTGAAGTGGTTGAACACAATGTGCCGTGTGTGATTGATGGCGTAAAAATTAATCCCGGAGATTTAATTGTGGGTGACATCGATGGCGTTGTGATTGTGCCGCAAAATCAAATTCTGGAAGTAGTACGTCGCGTTGAAGAAAAAAATTCTGGAGAAGATCTATTTCGCAAAGCGGTTCGGGAAGGAATGGCACCAAGTGAAGCTTTTGCAAAATACAAAGTCCTGTAAAACAATTGCAAAATGAGTTCCGTAACAAAGGCAAAGCACAAAACTATTGTGCAAGTCTCGCTGGATTTAACCGACATAAATGAGGCGCTCGAAATGGCTCACACTGCAATGCGTGCCGGCGTGGATTGGTTAGAGGCAGGTACACCTTTTATTTTGGCGGAAGGTTTACATGGTGTTCGAGCATTGCGAAAAGAATTTCCAAATACGCCAATAGTTGCCGATTTGAAAACTATGGATGGTGGATATTTAGAGGCAGAGATGATGGCAAAAGCTGGCGCAACACATGTCGTAGTAATGGCCAGGTCACATCCAGAAACAATTAAATGTGTTGTACAAGCTGGAAAAGATTATGGTGTGAAAGTTATGGGTGACAATCTGGGATGTCCTGACATGGTGCAGGGTGCAAAAGAATTAGAACAACTCGGTTGTGACATGGTGATTCACCACATTGGTTACGATGAAAGACGTGGCATCGCTGCGCGAGGTGAACGCGCGCCTAATCCGCTCGATAAATTAAAAGAGGTAGTGCAGGCGGTTAATGTTCCAGTGCAAGCAGTTGGTGGTTTATCTCTTGAACAAGCAATTGCATGTCCATCATATGGCGCGCCACTTGTTGTGATCGGTGCACCGCTTGCGATTGATGCAGATTCATTTTCAGCCGGGGCTGGAAATGTTGAAGAGGTGCTTAGAAAAATTTGTGAAAAAGTGCATGCATATGGAGAGGTATAACGGGTCAAAAAAATGGAATCTGCTGCGGTAGTTAATTTCTCTGCAAAACCAATGAGCGTCGAACTGCGCACCGTTTCAAAACCAACCGCCGGTGATGATGATGTGATTTTGCAGGTAGAAGCGGTAAGTGTTTGTGGTTCGGATTTACATCAATGGCACGGCACTAATTCGTGGGCGGTTAATTATCCGGTGGTGTTAGGTCATGAATTCTGCGGACACATAATTGAATTAGGTAAAAATGTAAAAGCGCTGGGCAAGTGGAAAGAGGGTGATCGAGTTGTAACTGAAACCGCGGCGGTGATTGATCCAGATAATCCGCTGACTCGCCAAGGAAAATACAACTTAGATCCAAATCGAAAAGGATTCGGTTATGGCGTTGATGGCGGAATGACCCGTTATGCAAAAGTGGCCGCCCGGTTATTACATCGCTTACCGGAAAATTTGCCATTTGAATTTGCGGCTATGACCGAACCATGCGCAGTTGCTTACAGTGCAACGATTGCGCCAGGTTTTGTTCGCCCCGGAGATCGCATCGTTGTTTTAGGGCCAGGACCAATCGGAGTTCTGTGCGCGGCAATGGCAAGGCTGGCGGGTGCAGAAGTTGCATTGGTTGGCTTAGAAAAAGATCGCACCAGATTAAATATTGCAAAGAGTTATGGTTGTGAAATCATCATTGCCGAATCAAATAGCGAGAGTGCTGAAATAAAATGGGCAACGGCGGTCGATGGGTTGGGCGTTGATGGCGTAGTTGATGCCGCTGGTGTTTCGGCATCATTGAAATCGGCATTGCAATTGGTTCGTCCAGATGGCTGGATCAGCAAAGTTGGTTGGGGACCACAACCTTTGAACTTTTCAATGGATCCGTTAGTTGCAAAAAATGTGACATTGCGCGGAAGTTTCAGCCATAACTGGCCAATGTGGGAAAGAGTTTTGCGCCTTTTAGGCACTGGCAAATTAGATTTAAAACCAGTTTTGGGCGGAATTTTTCCCATCGAAAAATGGCAAGAGGCTTTTGAGAAAATGCAATCTGGTCAGATTCTTAAATCGGTAATCACGCCGAAATAATTAGACATGCGACTAAAAAATAAGAGTGTCGTTATTACCGGATCAACTTCTGGCATTGGCAAAGCTATTGCTGAAAAAGTTATTCAAGAAGGTGGACAAGTTTTAATACATGGAATCGTTGAAGCTGAAGGTAAGACGCTAGTTGAAAAACTTGGTGCAAACGCAAAATTATGTATTGCAGATTTAAAAGATCCATCAGCGCCGGCAAAAATTGTAAATTCCGCACTTGAAAATTTTGGCAAAATCGATGGGCTAGTGAATAACGCAGCGATTTTTCCCCGGGATAACTTAAAAGAAATAACGGAAAAGTCTTACAGCGAAACAATGTTGGTAAATCTGCAATCGGCATTGTTTTTAATCAAAGCGGCATTCCCCCACTTAAAAAAACAATCTGGCTGTGTTTTAAATATCGGTTCGATAAATGCATATAGCGGTGAATCGTCTTTACTGGCTTACTCAATCAGCAAAGGTGGAATGCAAACCATGACTCGAAATTTGGCAAATGCGTTAGGGGCAGAACAAGTGCGAGTAAATCAAATTAATCCGGGTTGGATTTTGACCGAACGTGAGTATCGCGATCAGATTAAAAAAGGTTTACCAGAA
The DNA here is from genome assembly GCA_937864205.1 of uncultured Actinomycetes bacterium. Classification (GTDB taxonomy): domain Bacteria; phylum Actinomycetota; class Actinomycetes; order Nanopelagicales; family Nanopelagicaceae; genus CALMJB01. Next base: position 3,055 of record CALMJB010000105.1, read on the forward strand.
GGTTGGCCAGAAAAACTTGGCAAAGACAATATTCCATTTGGAAAAATGAGTACGCCCGAACAATTAGCTAATGCGGCTATCTATTGGTTAGCAGATGAATCCAAACCTTTCACTGGCGCGGTTGTTGAGCTAGAACAATTCTCAATAATTGGTCGCAATCCAGAGAAATAAAATGCCAAAACTTGCCGCTTTTGCGAAAGGTTTCATTAAGCAATTAGTAAGTGGCGAAATGAGCATCTATGAATGGATAGATCTCGCCGATGGTCTGCGAGTCGATGGCCTTGAATTTTATTTTAATTATGCAGATTTAAAAGATAAAAATAATTGGCCAAAAATTAGAGCCGCAGTTGAAGCAAAAGGAATGACGATTCCAATGATGTGTGCTTCGCCAGACTTTACGATTCCAGATCCAAAACTTCGACAGATAGAGGTCGATAAAGAAATAGCGGCGATTGAAATGTCGGCTGCCCTGGGCGCTAAATACTGTCGAGTTTTATCGGGTCAACGCCGAAAAGACATAACTTATGAAGCGGGAATGAATTATGTGGTCGAATCAATCAACGCCTGTATTCCAACCGCAGAAAAAGTTGGCGTGACGCTAATTTTAGAAAATCATTACAAAGATGATTTTTGGACCGAGCCTGAGTTTGCACAAATGATGGATGTATTTGTCGATTTAGTTAATCGAATTCCCTCAAAAAGTTTTGCAGTTAATTTTGATCCAAGTAATGCGATTGCCGCGGGTGAAGAGCCGTTGGAATTATTGGAAAAAGTTAAACATCGAGTTGTTACCATGCATGCTAGCGATCGATATTTAGCAAATGGCACAGTTGAAGATTTACGTAAAGCCGAAGGTGGCACCGCTGGTTATGTTTCTTTTTTCAAACATGGCGTAATCGGAAAGGGATTAAATGATTACGATGCAATTTTTTCAACCTTGAAAGCGGTTGGTTTCGATGGCTGGATATCTATCGAAGATGGGGTCGATGGAATGGATCAAATGTATGAAAGCGCAAAGTTTTTGCAAGAGAAGATAAAGAAGTACTGGCCAGAATATAAGGTGCGTTAACCAACCGCTACGACATTATCGAGCGGTAAACCTGCCGAGAATTTTTTAATTTGCGATTCAATCAATTTGCGCGCCCGCGGTTCAAATGCGGAAGTGTTTCCGCCAACATGCGGAGATATGAATACTCCAGGCGTTTTCCATAACTCATGATCTTCTGGCAATGGTTCTGGGTCAGTTACATCAAGGGCCGCAAAAATTCGGCCGGTTTTTAATTCGCTAATTAAAGCTTCGGTTTCAACAATTGGTCCGCGCGCGACATTTACTAAAAGTGCTCCATCTTTCATGAGTTTTAATCGTTTAGCATCGAACATCTTTCGAGACTGGTCAGTTAGGGGCAGAATCAAAATCACCACATCTAAAGTTGGTAAATACTTATCTAATTCAGATATTGCCTTAGTATTTTCGCGGCCAGACTTTGTAAATCCAATTACTTCACAATTGAATCCAGACAACATCCGGGCAATAGTTGATCCAATTGAACCAAAACCAATTACGCCAATTTTTCGACCGTAAATAGATTTCTCTTTGGTATGAACCCATTTAGATTTAGATTGGTTCAAAGCAAAAGTTGGAAAATTTCGCAGGCTTGCGATGGTTAGGCCAACTGCCAGTTCGGCGGTGGAATCATCATGAATTCCTCGTCCATTACATAAAGTAATTCCCGGACGTAAATACGCCAGCGCATCGTCATAACCAGCGTTTGGCATTTGTAAAACTTTTAAATTCGGCATTTGTTTTGTTAGTTCAAGCATGGCTAAACCGCCCATGTATTGCGGCACAAAGAATGTAACTTTCGAAAAATCTCCGCCTGATGCCGGAGTGGTTTTAGGAGACAATTTAATTACGTCAGCTGGAACATTTAAATCATCCCATTGCGTCCAAATTACTTCGGTTATTTTTTGGTTCATAATAATTTTATTATTTTGCCCGATTATTTAATTGCTCGTTTATATCAATTGGCGTAACTACCACCTGATTTTCTAAAGTTCCAATCTCTTCAACTTCAATTGTGACAACATCATTTGCCATCAAAGTTATATCCATCGGTGGAACTATTCCAGTACCAGTTGAAAGAATCACACCATTTGGAAAGCTTTGACACCTAAATAAGTAATCCACCAAGTCATCAAATTTTCGGTTTAGTGAAGCCAATGAAGTTTGCGCCTGCCAAACTAAATTTGCACCCCGCATAATTTTCGCGGAAATACTCAAGCTGGCTAAATTTTTAATCTGCCAAATTGGCTTAATCACCGGACCAAGCGCAGTTGAACCAAAATACATCTTTGCTTGCGGTAGATATAACGGATTTTCACCCTCGATATTTCGGCTGGTGACATCGTTACAAATAGTTAATCCAATAATTTCGCGAAACTTATTTATGACAATTGCAACTTCTGGTTCTGGCACCGAAGTTTTTGCATCGGCTCTAATTCCGATAGTTTGTAGATGTCCAGAGACTTTATTCCCAATTGCTTTAAAGAAAATTTCTGGGCGATCTGCCTCATAGACTCTTTGATAGACATCAGGTACACCACTTTCCTCTTTACGAGCATCCTTAGAACGTAAATATGTGACTCCGGCTCCCCACACCTCTGAGTCAGCGGCAATTGGTGCGATTTGCTCGCCGACTAGCACTTTTTCACTTTGTAAGTCTTCATCAAACATTCGCTTTATATCGGCAAGTGAATGTCGCAATAAAGCAGACGTATCTGGCAAAG
>CALMJB010000106.1 GCA_937864205.1 uncultured Actinomycetes bacterium
GTGGTGTGCTTGACCATATTGTTTCGGTATCACCACGTATGTACAGCGAAGCCAGAGTAATTGGTGAGCACTTTAGAAGTGGTAAACCGGTAATCATGAATTTGAGCGATATGGAAGAGGCAGAACGTTATCGTTTAGTTGATTTCGCATCCGGTTTAGTGTTTGGACATTTTGGCAGCATCGAGCGAGTTACTCCGAAAGTGTTTCTTTTGACTCCACCAAATGTAAAAGTGAGTGTGGAAGATAAAACTTCGGCAGCAGCTGCCAGTTTCTTCAATCAAAGCTGATTATTTAAATTAATGTTTGCAGTTGGCCAATTAATTTATTGGGCACTTCAATTCTTTTTAATTGCACTTTTAGTTCGGGTTGTTTTTGATTATTTACGGATGTTCTCACCGAATTGGCGACCAAAAGGGATTGTGATGCCAATTGCAGAAATTATTTATACGTTAACTGATCCGCCACTTAGATTTGTACGTCGGTTCGTACCACCACTTAGATTAGGTCCAATTGCCTTAGATCTGTCTTTCATCGTAGTTTTCTTTGTAGTGCAAATTTTGGCTCGCATAGTTTTTATAGCGTTTTAATTTTTCATTCACTACTAACTAGTTTTTTGCAGATACCTTTTCCAATTTCAATGCCAAACCAAGTTCATTATCTACTTTTGAATCTAATTTCGCGGCCACAATATCTATCGCTAAGGTCTCGGCTTTAATTTCTGATATTCCAGATTGAATAGCAGCCGCAACATCGGCTGGTGCTTGCCAGGCTATCTTGATTCGATCGCTGACATCAAAACCACAATTCTTACGTTCCTCTTGAATTGCGCGAATTACTTCTCTAACCAATCCCATATTTATTAATTTTTGATCTAGTTCAAGATCAAGTGCGACGCTCTCGCCAGCGTGAGAGGAAACTGCCCAACCTTGAGTAGGGGTTTCGGTAATTACTAAATCTGCCTCAGTGATTTTTGCTTTCTTACTCTCACCATTTACGACATACTCAATCTCAACTGAATTTTCTTTGGTTTTTTCCGCCCTAATTTGTTTCACTAATTTTCCGGCATCACTTGAAGAGATTGCTTTGGCAATTGCCTGCACATCAGCTCCGTAACGAGCACCTAATTCTCGGAAATTTGCTTTGAGGGAAACTGAAACTAAATCGGCTGGGCTTTCGCTGATGTCTGCAATCTGCAAAATATTTAACTCTTCGGCGATGTCATTTTGAAGTGTCTGCGGTAAATCGGCCCATCCGGTAGCTGATATCAATGCCCGACTTAATGGTTGGCGAACTTTTACAGATGAAGCAGCTCGAGCGGCTCGACCAAGTTCAACAATTCTTCTCGACAACGCAACTTGGTTAGAGAGTTTTTGATCAATTCGCTTTGCATCAGATTTTGGAAAATCTGCCAAGTGAATAGATTCTGTACTCGATGGTTCATTTACTCGGATTAATTGTTGCCAAACATGTTCAGTTATAAATGGCACCATCGGGGCGAGCAACAAAGTTAAGTTCTTTAAACAAATATATAAAGTAGTCAGTGCAGTTGCTTCGCCATCCCAAAATCTTCGGCGCGATCTACGGACATACCAATTAGATAAATCATCAATAAATTGGCTTAGAGCATTACCGGCAGTTTGCGAGTCAAATTTTTCTAAACTTTGATCGACGATAGAAATCACATTGTTTAGTTCCGAGAGAATCCAACGATCCATTAGCCCTAAATCAGAATCGTTAATTGCTAACTTTTCTGGAAGTTTGAAATCTGCCGCATTTGCATACAGCGTGTAAAAGGAGACCGTGTTCCAATAAGTTAGTAATGATTTGCGGACTACATCTGAAATTGCATCATGTCCGACTCGACGAGCGCTCCATGGAGATCCGGCAGCCAACATGAACCAGCGCACCGCATCTGCGCCATGCTGTTCCATTAACGGCATCGGCTCGAGCACATTTCCTAAATGTTTGCTCATCTTTCGGCCATCTTTATCCAATATGTGTCCTAAGCAGAGCACATTTTCATAAGAGGATTCATCAAAGACCAAAGTGCCAATCGCCATCAGCGTGTAGAACCAACCACGAGTTTGATCAATCGCTTCACAGATGAAATCAGCGGGGTACGCTGATTTAAAAGCAGATTCTGATCCGGGTTTGTGCGGGTAACCCCA
>CALMJB010000107.1 GCA_937864205.1 uncultured Actinomycetes bacterium
AACCAACCGCGACCAAGAACAAGAAATACTCAATGAATTTCCCATTACCCTTTTCCCGTGGCACGCGACTATCAAAAAGAATTAACACAACTAGATTCGACAATTAAGTCAATCGAGACTGTGTTAAATCTGCCTAAATTGATAAAAGATGTGGCTGAACTTGAAAAGCAAGCAAGTGCTCCTGATTTATGGAACGATGTTGCAAATGCTCAAGCAGTGACTTCTAAACTTTCCAGAGCACAAGCGGTAATAAATAAAGTAAATGGAATTAAGTCACGATTGGCTGATATTCCAGTAATGATCGAATTGGCAGAATCAGAAAGTGATGCTGGAAAATCTGCCGCTTTAAAAGATGCCGAAAAAGAGATTGATGCTGTAACGCAAGTAATCGGAGATTTAGAGGTACAAACATTACTAAGCGGCGAATATGACAGCCGCGACGCACTAATGACAATTAGATCTGAAGCTGGTGGGGTTGAAGCCGCTGACTGGGCGCAGATGCTTATGCGAATGTATTTACGTTATTGCGAACGCCATGATTTCAAAGTTGAAATACTGGAAACCTCGTATGCAGAAGAAGCCGGAATAAAATCCACCACATTTCGAATTACAGCGCCATATGCATATGGCAGGTTGTCGGTCGAGCAAGGCACTCATCGCTTGGTGAGAATTTCACCATTTGATAGCAATAGTCGCAGACACACATCTTTTGCAGGTGTTGAAGTTGTGCCAGTCGTCGAACAATCAGATCACATTGAAATTGATGAAAAAGAATTACGTATTGATGTTTATCGTTCCTCTGGTCCAGGTGGTCAAGGGGTCAACACAACCGATTCAGCAGTGCGCATCACACACATACCAACTGGAATTGTGGTGTCATGCCAAAATGAAAGATCGCAAATGCAAAACAAAGCTACTGCAATGGGAATTTTGCAATCAAAATTACTAGAACGAAGAAGACAAGCAGAACAAGCAAAGATTGATGCATTAAAGGGTTCTAATTCTGGATCTTGGGGAAATCAAATGAGATCGTATGTATTAGCGCCTTACCAAATGGTTAAAGATTTGCGAACTGATTTTGAAGTGGGAAATCCAACAGCAGTGCTTGATGGTGACTTAGATGGTTTCATCGAAGCCGGCATCAAATGGCGCAAAAGTCAGAATTAAATTACTTAAACCCCGCGTAAATCAAGAAACAATCAGGCACCTTCAATAAAATGCCTAGGTGATTCGATTTGAAGATGTAACCAAGGTTTATCCCCGCCAAGACAAACCGGCTCTAGAGCGAGTAAGTCTTGAAATTAAAAAGGGTGAATTCGTTTTCTTAGTCGGTCTTTCCGGATCCGGTAAATCTACATTTCTTAGATTGGTATTAAGAGAAGAGCGTCCGTCCAGCGGCGTAATTCATGTGGCTGGTAAAGATTTAAATACTTTGCCAGATGGAAAAGTTCCAGAACTTCGTCGAAAAGTCGGAACTGTTTTCCAAGATTTCAGATTATTGCCAAATAAGACTGTCACTGAAAATGTGGCGTTCACTTTGCATGTACTTGGTTATTCGGAAAAAGAAATAGGTCGCGAAGTACCAGAAGTATTGGAATTAGTTGGCCTAGAAGAAAAGGGCGACCGCAAACCAAATGAATTATCAGGTGGTGAACAACAACGGGTTGCAATTGCTCGAGCCTATGTTTCTAGACCTGCGATCTTGATTGCCGATGAGCCAACTGGAAACTTAGACCCGGCTACCAGCGTTGGAATCATGAAGTTGTTAGATCGAATAAATCGCGAAGGCACTACGGTTGTTATGGCGACCCACGATTCTGGAATTGTCGATCAAATGCGTAAACGAGTTATCGAACTAGATGGTGGTCACGTGATTCGCGATCAAATTCGCGGAGTTTATGGATACGCTGGCTAGCC
>CALMJB010000108.1 GCA_937864205.1 uncultured Actinomycetes bacterium
TTGAACTCTGGTGCTACTGCCACATCGGTCGGCAATAACAATTTAACTTGAAGTTGTGCCGCGCGTTTGATTAGCTCTTTAACAGTTTCAATCTGATCAGTTTCAACTAGCGACTTGCCAACTTGGTAACCCTGGGCTGCTAAAAAAGTAAATGCCATTCCCCCGCCAATTGCCAATAAATTAACTCTTTCAAGTAGGTGCGAAATGACGCCTAATTTGTCGGAAACTTTCGCACCCCCTAACACCACTGCATATGGACGGTCTGGGTTCTGGGTTAGTTTTTTTAAAATTGTTACTTCAGCTTCAATTAAGTATCCGGTTGCATGTGGCAGACGCTTGGCAAGTTCAAAAACTGATGCGTGTTTGCGATGAACTGCGCCAAAACCATCGCCAACATAAAACTGGCCGTATTTAGATAACTCTTCGGCCAGCGCTTCACGTTCGGAATCTATTTTGCTGGTTTCGGCAGCTTCATAGCGAATGTTTTCAAGTAGCAAGATCTCGCCATTGTTTAATTTTGAGGTATCGGCGCCAACAATCTGTTCTGAAAAATGAACCTTACGTCCGGTTAGTTCGGCAAGCCGTTGCGCTACCGGTCGTAATGAAAGTTCTGGTTTTCGTTCACCTTTTGGTCTACCTAAGTGAGCAATTAGTACGACTTTGCACTCATTTGAGAGTAATTTTTCAATCGTAGGTAGTGCGGCGCGAATTCTGCCATCATCGGAGATTTTGCCATTCACTAATGGCACATTTAAATCGCACCGAAGTACGACCGACTTATTTGCTAGTTTTGCTTGATCTAAATTCATCAACCAGATTACAGAGACTTACCAATGTAATTGATTAAATCTACGAGGCGATTGGAATATCCCCATTCGTTGTCGTACCAGCCAACTACTTTCACAGTTGAACCAATTGCTTTTGTTAGACCGGCATCAAAGATGCAGGAACTTGGATCTGTGACGATGTCAGCCGAGACGATTGGGTCTTCGGTGTATGTCAGATAGCCCTTAAGCGCGCCTTCGCTCGCTTTTTTCATTGCCGCATTAATTTGATCAGCGGTAACTTCTTTAGATAACTCAACCGTTAAATCAGTGGCCGATCCGGTTGGCACTGGAACCCGCATAGCGAATCCATCTAACTTTCCTTTCAAATCTGGCAGTACCAATGAAATTGCTTTCGCGGCACCAGTTGAACTTGGAATGATTGAAAGAGCTGCGGCACGGGCTCTGCGTAAATCTTTATGCGGAAAATCTAAAATCACTTGATCATTTGTATAGGCATGCACAGTTGTCATCAAACCGCGCACGATTTTAAATTCATCATGAAGAACTTTGGCCATCGGTGCTAAACAGTTAGTGGTGCAAGATGCATTTGAGATTATTTTGTGTTTTGCCGGATCATAATTTTTTTCATTTACGCCCATCACAATAGTGATGTCTTCATCTGTTGCTGGAGCGGAAATAATTACTTTTTTTGCTCCGGCCGAAATATGTTTGCTGGCATCAGCTGCCTTTGTGAAGATTCCAGTTGATTCAACAACCACATCGGCACCTAATTTTGCCCAAGGTAGGTTAGCGGGATCTTTTTCTGCGCTGACTGAAATTGTTTTTCCGCCAACCGTGATCGAATTGTCGGTATGAGTAACAGGTAGATCTAATTTTCCTAGAATCGAGTCATACTTTAAAAGGTGTGCCAATGTTGAAGTGGCGGTCAGATCATTAATGCCAACTATCTCAAAATTTGCCTTGCCAGATAGTGATGCCCTTAAGAAGTTACGACCAATTCTGCCAAATCCGTTTACGCCTACCTTAATCATTTGTACCTTTTATCTCTCGTTTTATATCTGGCTATCTCTAATTAATTTCTTCTAACTCTTAATGAGTACTTAAGACTGAGAATGCAAATTATACATTGCCTGAGGTTACGAAAAAGTTAACTAAAAATTACTGCGATAAATTAAATATATTTGCAGATTTCGATTAATTCAGTAAATCTGGCGTGACGCTTGCTTCGGTATCTGGAATTCCTAGTTCCCGGGCGCGCTTATCTGCCATTGCCAACAATCTTCTTATTCGACCTGCGATTGCATCTTTGGTCATTGGTGGCGAGGCTAGTGATCCCAACTCTTCCAAACTCGCTTGTCCATGTTCAATTCGAAGTTTGCCCGCTTGAGAAAGATGGTTAGGAATCTCATCCCCCAAAATTTCTAACGCCCTCGCAACTCGGGCAGATGCTGCTACTGCAGCTCTCGCCGATCTTCTTAAGTTTGCATCATCAAAATTAGCTAACCGATTTGCAGTCGCTCTGACTTCGCGACGCATGCGCCGCTCTTCCCAAGCCAGCACCGAATCATGCGCGCCAATTTTTGTCAGCAATGCAGAAATGGCATCGCCATCTCTAATTACTACTCGATCAACGCTTCTAACCTCGCGAGCTTTCGCAGTGATTCCCAATCTTCTAGCCGCACCAACTAAAGCCAACGCCGCTTCTGGTCCAGGGCAAGCAATTTCTAGCGCCGAAGATCGACCTGGTTCCGTTAACGAACCATGTGCTAAAAACGCACCCCGCCATGCTGATTCTGAATCACAAAGCGCGGCTGAAACTACTTGTGGCGGCAATCCGCGAACTGGACGATTATTGCTATCGATTAAACCAGTCTGTCTTGCTAACGCTTCACCATCTGCAATTACTCTGACCACGTAGCGCGAGCCTTTACGCATCCCGCTTGATGTCACAACAGATAGTTCACTTTCATGACCATAAATTTCAGAAATGTCTTTTCTTAATCTGCGCGCGGTTTGTGCGGCATCAACCTCAACTTCCACCATGATTTTTCCGGCTACAACATGTAATCCGCCCGCAAATCGCAAAAGTGCTGAGACCTCTGCTTTTCGACAACATGGTTTAGTGGTGGCAAGTCGCGCTAATTCATCTTTGACAGATTCAGTCATCGCCATTTGCATTCACCTCCACCGTTGTTCAATTTAATTTACTCATTATCTATTAATCAATTTTTCTTATTCTTAATTATCTGATTAAAAACCTGCGCTAACTTATCAACATCATGGTGAAATTGTGAGGAATTGCTTGCCAATTTTTCATCAATTACCTGGCCACCTTGCTTGGTGATTAATCTCTCAAGATCTGAGTAATCTTGATTTGAATTTGTAAATTTGCTCTTATCAACGATTGCATAATCAATTTTCAACTTTGGCGCATGCTTTATCACCAATTCAAGGTGCTCTGTTGGGGTGTATCGAGAGTACTCATCACCATACTTATGATCCGGCAGATTAAAGATCATTATTTTTTGGGCTTTACTTTCGACAATCGCGTTTGCCTGTTCTTGTAAGAGAAAATGTGGCATCACACTTGAAAGCCATGAACCTGGTCCGATTGTTATTAGGTTGGCATTTTTAATCGAATGTAATGCTTCTGGAGTTGCCATTGGATTTTCCGGAATCAATTTCAAACTGGTCATTTTTCCAGTAGCGGCCGCCACCTCAACCTGACCTCGAATCATTTTCTCGCCATTTCGATCTTGAAATTTCGCTTCAATATCCAAAGGTTGTAATGACATTGGTAAAACTTTTCCCACCACTTTAAGTAGCGATGCAACCCGTTCCACACCTTTTACCGGATCATGATCTCGATCCCATAGCGCTGCTAATAAAAGATTTCCGATGGCATGACCATTCATCTGGCCTTCGCTAGAAAATCGATACTGCATTATTTGCGCCCAATCCCGACCCCACTGATCATCGCCACACAACGCTGCTAATGCCATTCTTAAATCTCCGGGCGGAAGGGAATTAAATTCTGCCCGTAATCGCCCAGATGAACCGCCATTATCTGCAACAGTGACGATTGCAGTTATTTCGGTGGTTATCTTTCGCATCGCCGAAAGGGTGGCAGCCAAACCATGACCGCCACCAAGACAGACAACTTTTATTTGGTTACTCATAGCTTTTGTAAACCTAGACCTCTCGACCTAAGTCGCGGTGAACTGCGGTAGCAATGATTTGCTTACCAGCAAGTTTCTTCCCCTTGGTTACACGATTTACTAATTCTTCTGCGATTGCCACAGAACGATGTTTACCGCCGGTGCAACCAATCGCCAATGTTAAGAATTTTCTACCTTCAGTAATGAATCCATTAGCCATCGTTTCAAACAGATCTTGATATCGCGCTAAAAATTCCTGCACATTATCGGCTGCTAAAACCTCAGTTCGTACCGCTGGATCTAATCCAGTCAGTGGCCGAAGTTCTGGTTTCCAATGCGGATTTGCGATGAAACGGCAATCCATCACTAAATCGGCATCGACCGGCAAACCATATTTATATCCAAATGAAAGTATGTTCACCCGCAGATCTGCATTCTCATCGGTTCGAAATATCTCGGATACCTTATGTTCCAATTGATGAATATTTAAAGCAGAGGTATCAATAACTAAATCTGCACTTGATCTAATTTCGCGCAATCGATCACGTTCTTTATTGATTCCATCGACAATTCGATCAGCTGCTTGCAGTGGGTGGGGTCTACGAGTAGCTTCAAAGCGACGCACCAATGATTCATCGGATGCGTCTACAAATAAAATCTGACGATTCAAACCAGACTCAGTTAGTTCAGCAAGCGAATTATTTAAATCGTTAAAGAATTCTCTACCACGCACATCTACGACCACCGCTATTCTTTTAATGGTGGGTGAAACTAACTTAATTAAATTTGTTAATAATGCCGGTGGCAGGTTATCAACCACATACCAACCCAGATCTTCCATTGCATGTGCCACTGTGGAACGGCCAGCGCCACTCATTCCACTTATAAGCACTAATTGCGTTTGCTTCATTTGCATCTCATTGGCGGTTCATTCGCGGGTGATTCACGATAATATCTTGCTATATCTGTCAAGCATCTAAATTATCTAAATTTATTGCTTCAGATATTTGATTAGCTAGCTTTAGACCTATACCAGGAACTTTTGCAATTTCAGCGGTATTACTTTTTCTAAGTGCCGCCACTGAACCAAAGTGTTTTAGTAAAGCCGCTTTTCTATTTTCACCGAGTCCGGAAATCTCATCTAAAAAGGATTCCAGCATAGCTTTGGCACGTTTGCTGCGGTGGAAAGTAATCGCGAATCGATGAGCTTCATCTCTAATTCGTTGAAACAAATAGAGCGCCTCTGAGTTGCGCGCAAACATAACTGGTATTGGATTATTTGGTAACCAAACCTCTTCTAACCTTTTAGCTAAACCACATAGTGCAATGTCAGAAATACCCAATTCTGAAAGTGCGGCAGCAGCTGCTGAAACCTGACCTTTACCGCCATCAACGATGATCAACTGCGGGGGGTAAGCAAACTTAGGTTTAGCGCCACCTAATTCATTGAACTCTTTTAGCTCATTTGCTTTTGCAGAATCGGACAATTGATCTAGTTCTGTTAAATACCGCTTAAATCTTCGAGTTATTACTTGGTACATCGCTTGTGTGTCATCGATTCGTCCGTTGGCGGAATTTTTTTGATCGATGATAAATCTGCGGTAATCACTCTTCTTTGCCTGGCCATCTTCAAACACCACCATGGAAGCGACCATGTTGGTTCCTTGAGTATTAGAGATATCAAAACATTCGATTCGCAATGGCAGTTCAGCTAAATTTAACTCTTGGGCAATTTCCGCTAGAGCTCCACCACTTACCGCAGCATCATTAGCGCGTTTACTTAAGAATTGAATCAGGGCTTGATGTGCATTTCGTTTGGCCATTTGAGCTAACTCAAATTTAGCGCCGCGCTTTGGCACTTCGATTTTTACAGATTTACCAAATTTTTCAGTTAAGAAACTCTGTAATTCCAAAGGTTCGGCAATATCTTGATTAACTATTAGTTCTGCGATTAACTCATGTTCTAAGTAATACTTACCAATCATTGCAGATAGAGCAGAACCGGCATCATCATTGAGCGAATCGGTGCGATCGACAATCCAACTTCTCGACCCAGTAATTCGACCAAATCTGACATTCATGACATTTATTGCGGCGTGCGTTATGTCTTCGTGAATTGCCATGACATCTAATTGAAAATCACTTGGCAATGAACCTACGGTTGATTCAAAAGCCGTATCAATCGCATGCAATTGATCACGCAGTTTGGCAGCTAATTCAAATTCTTGTCGCGCCGCGGCATTATCCATTTCAGTTTTGATTCGATCCGTTAATTTGGCTGGATCTTTGGTTAAGAAATTTACTAAATCATCTGCGATTTTTTTGTGCTCAGAGATCGAAATGCGATCGACGCAGGGCGCACTGCATTTTCCAATATCACCTAATAAACAGTTTCGTTTGGTTCGACGAGCTGAATCAAAGTTGCTATCCGTGCAACTGCGAATTGGGAAAAGTCGCTGTAGCGCTTCAAATGTAGATCGCAATGCCCAACTTTGTATGTATGGACCAAAGTATTTACTCTTTTGATTTTTGCGTGACCTGGTCACATATATCTTTGGAAATTCATCTGAATAATCCACTGCAAGATATGGATAGCTCTTGTCATCGCGAAATCTCACATTGTATTTAGGGTTCTCTGACTTAATCCATGTAAATTCCAATTGCAGAGCTTCAATTTCATTGGCAACTATCGTCCAATCGACCCGATTCGCTGAAGAAACTAATGCCCGAGTTTTTTCCGAGACATTTGATTGAAAATAAGAATTGAGTCGATTCTTGAGATTTTTTGCTTTACCTACATAAAGCACATGATCATTTTCATCAAAGAAGCGGTAGACGCCGGGTGATTCCGGAACTTGCGTCGGACGATAGCTAGGAACTGCTGACACTTTCTTCTACCAACCCCCGACTAATGAAACCTAATTTTTTTAATTATTTGCTAAATTTTTTGACTATTTTCCACCTAGGATGCTTTAGATTTTGTCACTTTGCTTGTTTTAGTTTCAGTCACGATTTGAGACTTAACTTTTCGTTTCAAAACTTCGGCTAAAAAATTTCCGGTGTAACTATTTTTATTTTTAGCAAGTTCTTCTGGGCTGCCACTGCCAACTAATGTGCCACCTTTGTCGCCACCTTCAGGTCCTAAATCAATCACCCAATCGGCAGATTTGATTACATCAAGGTTATGTTCAATTACCACCACAGAATTTCCGGAATCAACTAATCTATTCAGAACCAATAGCAGTTTTCGTACATCCTCAAAGTGCAAACCGGTGGTCGGTTCATCTAGAACATAAATGGTTCGGCCAGTACTTCTACGTTGTAATTCCGTTGCCAATTTAACCCGCTGTGCTTCACCGCCAGAGAGGGTCGGAGCAGATTGCCCTAATCGAACATAACCCAAACCGACATCGCAGAGCGTTTTTAGAAAACGAGCAATACTCGGAACTGATTCAAAGAAATCTGCGGCTTGTTCAATTGGCATATCCAGTACCTGCGCAATTGTTTTTCCTTTGTAGTGAACTTCAAGAGTTTCGCGGTTGTAACGCGCACCGTGACAAACTTCGCAAGGCACATACACATCTGGCAAGAAATTCATCTCGATTGTGATGGTGCCATCACCTGCACAGTTCTCGCAGCGACCACCTTTAACGTTAAATGAGAATCGGCCCTGCTGGTAACCCCTTACTTTTGCCTCAGAAGTTTCGGCAAAAAGTGCTCGAATTTTGTCGAATACACCTGTGTAAGTAGCGGGGTTTGATCTTGGAGTTCGTCCGATTGGCGATTGATCAACATGCACAACTTTATCTAGTTGTTCCATCCCAGAAATACTGCGGTGTCTTCCGGGTACAACTCGGGCATTGTTTAATTTCTTCGCCAGCGATGAATACAAGATGTCATTTACTAATGTGGATTTACCAGATCCACTAACACCAGTCACCGCAACAAAAGCGGCTAATGGAATTTCTACATCTATGTTCTTTAGATTATTTTCACGGGCTTGTTTGATTACCAATTTGCGATCACTAATTTGTCTACGTTTTTTCGGCAGTGTGATTTCTTTACGACCAGATAAATAGTCACCGGTGATTGAATTTTGCGCTTTGATTAGCTCTTCATAACTACCAGAAGAAACAACTTTTCCACCATGTTCCCCTGCGCCTGGACCAATATCGACTATCCAATCAGCGGTTCGGATAGTTTCTTCATCGTGTTCGACAACGATTAGCGTATTTCCCAAATCACGCAACCTAGTTAAAGTTTCGATTAAGCGACGATTATCGCGTTGATGCAGACCAATGCTTGGTTCATCTAGGACATATAAAACTCCGACTAAACCGGATCCGATTTGTGTAGCCAACCGGATGCGCTGTGCCTCGCCGCCCGACAATGTGGCAGCGGCTCGATCTAACGATAAATAATCTAAACCGACATCTAACAAAAATCCCAGTCGAGCATTTACCTCTTTTAAAACTCGATCGGCAATTTGCCGTTGCCGAGCATTGAGTTTTAAATCCTTTAGAAACTTCGCACAATCAGAGATAGAAAGTTCGCATACTTGAGCGATACTTCGATTATCAAGAGTTACCGCCAATATTTCAGGTTTAAGTCGAGCACCTTTACAAACCGGACAAGGAGTTTCGCGCATGAATGCTTCGTACTTTTCTCGACTGTAATCGCTGTCGGTTTCAGAATGGCGTCGCTCGATGAATGGCACCACTCCTTCAAAACCAGTTGAGTAATTTCTAACTCGACCATATCGATTTCGATACTTCACATGAACTTCATAATCCCAACCATGCAAGATTGCATCCTTAGCTTTTTCGGAAAGTTTGTGCCATGGCACATCCATTGAAAATCGTAAATCGGCAGCTAACCCCTCGAGCAATCGTTCAAAGTACTCTTGCGATTGACCACCACTCCATGGCGCAATTGCTCCTTCATAAAGAGATTTAGAATCATCTGGAACCAACAACTCTTCATCAACTTCTAGTCGACTGCCAATTCCGGTGCACTCTGGGCATGCGCCAAATGGTGAGTTAAATGAAAATGAACGTGGTTCTAATTCTTCAAAGGAAATTTCACATTTAGGACAGGCAAACTTTTCACTAAAACTTCTCTCTTTCTCTTTTGATCCCGGCTTTTGATCGACAAAATCTAAAATCACAAGTCCGTTCGCCAATTTAAGTGCAGTTTCAATGGAATCAGTGATTCGAGATTTGCTTTCAGACTTTGCAGTCAGCCGATCTATTACTACTTCAATCGTATGTTTTTCTTGTTTCTTTAATTTTGGCACATCAGCAATTTGGTAAACCGTGCCATCTACTCGAACTCTGGAATAACCCTGCACATTAAACTCTTTGAATAGGTCTAAGAATTCACCTTTACGTTCTCTAATTACCGGTGCCAGTACCTGGAATTTTGTACCTTCGGGCATAGTAAGAATCTGGTCGACAATATTTTGTGGTGTTTGTCGAGTGATTTCTGAGCCACACTTAGGACAGTGCGGAGTTCCGGCCCGAGCAAACAACAACCTTAAATAATCATAAACTTCAGTAATTGTGCCAACTGTCGATCTGGGATTTCGATTTGTAGATTTCTGATCAATTGAAACCGCTGGTGATAATCCTTCGATGAAATCAACATCAGGTTTATCCATTTGGCCAAGAAATTGCCGGGCGTATGCCGACAGAGATTCCACATATCGTCGTTGACCTTCGGCAAAAATGGTGTCAAAGGCCAGCGAAGATTTTCCCGATCCAGACAATCCAGTAAAAACAATAAGTGAATTTCTCGGTAAATCTAAATTTACATTTT
This sequence comes from uncultured Actinomycetes bacterium, assembly GCA_937864205.1. Classification (GTDB taxonomy): domain Bacteria; phylum Actinomycetota; class Actinomycetes; order Nanopelagicales; family Nanopelagicaceae; genus CALMJB01. The sequence goes on from CALMJB010000108.1 coordinate 9,764, forward strand.
TTAAATTGTGTTCGCGGGCACCTCGAACTATAAGTCGTTCGTGCACTTTAGGGTCGGCCATTGAAATTAAGTTCCCGCTTCAGTCATTACCCGCAACTCTCGTTTTAATTCGCGGATTTCATCTCTTAATCTGGCTGCTAATTCGAAATTTAACTCCGCTGCAGCAGATCTCATCTGTTCTGAGAGTGATTCTATTAGCGCAATTAGTTCCTGTCTTGGCAACGAGAGCAGAGATTTATTGTGCACTCCGATTGCGACCTGATTTGCCCGGGATGTTTGAGATGTGCCTTTATTCAATGTATTAAATGTATTGAACGCCTTTGAAATCTCTTCGGTGTCCTCTGATTCCTTTGAAATTAGATCAGTGATATCGGCAATTTTCTTACGCAGTGGGGTCGGATCAATTCCATTTGCTTCGTTGAAGGCGATTTGCTTCGCTCGTCGCCTATTAGTCTCATCAATTGCCTGTTGCATAGATTTGGTCAGATTGTCGGCGTACATGTGTACTTCGCCAGAAACATTTCGAGCAGCGCGACCAATAGTTTGAATCAACGAAGTGGTCGAACGCAAAAATCCTTCTTTATCTGCATCCAGGATTGCCACCAGCGAAACTTCTGGCAGATCTAATCCTTCTCGCAAAAGATTTATGCCAACTAAAACATCGTATGCACCGGTACGAAGTTCACGTAGTAATTCCACCCGTCGCAACGTATCTACTTCTGAGTGTAGATATCTGACTTTGATTCCTAGATTCAATAAGTAATCGGTTAAATCTTCGGACATCTTTTTAGTTAATGTTGTTACCAGCACTCGCTCATTTTTCTCAGAGCGTAATCTGATTTCGGAAACTAAATCATCTATCTGACCTTTGATTGGTTTAACTACAATCTTTGGATCAACTAATCCAGTTGGGCGAATTACCTGCTCAACAAATAATCCTTTGGTCTTTTCCATTTCATATTTACCCGGCGTGGCCGACAAATAAACCTTTTGCCCAGTTCGACTCAAGAATTCATCAAAGCGAAGCGGTCGATTGTCGATTGCAGATGGCAATCTAAATCCATGTTCAATCAAAGTTCGTTTTCGCGCGGCATCGCCCTCATGCATTGCGCCAATTTGTGGAACCGTGACGTGAGACTCGTCTATCACGACTAAGAAATCCTCTGGAAAATAATCGAGTAAACAATTTGGGGCACTCCCTGGCGCACGGCCATCGAGATGACGTGAGTAATTTTCAATACCGGAACAAAAACCAAGTTGTCGCATCATTTCGATATCAAAAGTTGTTCGCATTCGAATGCGTTGCGCCTCTAGCAACTTATTTTGCTTTTCAAACTCAACAATTCGATCAGCTAGTTCAGTTTCGATTGCTGAAATAGCCCGTTCCATAGTTTCTGGACCAGCTGAATAATGGGAAGCTGGAAAAATGTACATCTCAGTTTCATCGCGAATAATCTCACCCGTTAACGGATGCAGTGTCATGATTTTTTCAATTTCATCACCAAACATTTCAATGCGCACCGCTAACTCTTCGTACATTGGGATGATCTCGATGGTGTCACCGCGAACTCGGAATGTGCCGCGCACAAAAGCCATGTCATTTCGCGTGTACTGAATATCTACAAATTTTCTCAATAATTTATTACGTTCTATCGAATCACCCACTTTCAGTCGAATCATTCGATCGACATACTCTTGCGGTGTGCCTAATCCATAAATACACGAGACCGTTGCGACTACTACAACATCTCGCCTAGTTAACAGCGAGTTGGTTGCTGAATGTCGCAACCGCTCTACCTCTGAATTAATTGCTGAATCTTTTTCAATGAATGTATCGGTTTGCGGAATGTAAGCCTCAGGTTGGTAGTAGTCGTAATAAGAGACAAAATATTCAACCGCGTTGTTGGGCAGCAGTTGCTTAAACTCATTTGCTAATTGGGCAGCCAAAGTTTTATTGGGCGCCATAACTAGTGTTGGCCGCTGTACTTGCTCAATCAACCAGGCGGTGGTTGCACTTTTTCCAGTTCCAGTGGCGCCAAGCAAAACAATATCTGGCACACCATCATTTAATTGTTTGGTTATTTGCGCGATTGCCGAGGGCTGATCTCCGGCTGGTACAAAATCGCTCTCTACCTTGAATGGATTTACCCGACGTGTTAAGTCACTTACTGGTCTCATTAATTAGATTTGCTCTCTAAAACCTTTAGTTTTTGCCAAACTTTCTCAACTTGTGTTGTTAAATCCGATAAATCTTTAGAGTTATCAATTACTGCATCTGATATTGCTTCCCGCTGCGCATCGCTGGCTTGCGAATTAATTCGCTGTTCAATTTCATAACTTTTCATTCCGCGCGCCAATAATCTAGATTTGCGAACTTCCACTGGAGCAAAAACAGATATGACAAAGTCGAACTTATAGTCATATTTTGACTCTGCTAACAAGGGAATTTGATTGATCAGAATGGCATTTTCCGGAGCAGCTTTGACCAGACGTTCAAACTCTTTGCGGATTAAAGGATGAGTTATTTGCTCTAATTGTTTTCGTTTATCACTATCTGCAAAAATAATTTTGGCTAACTCTTTTCGATCTATTTCGCCATTTTGCAGAATTTGATCGCCAAAGGCTGAAACCACTTCAGAAAAACCGGGTGTGCCGCGTTCTATTATCTGCCTAGCTATTTCATCAGAATCGATAACGATTGCACCAAGACCGGCAAATATTTCTGCCGCTCGTGATTTACCAGAGCCAATACCGCCGGTAAGGGCAACTCTCAACATAGTTGAACTTTACTGAGAGTTAAAGAATAGTTATTGGGCAGAACTTTCCGAAGCGGCGGCGGCATCAGCAGCCTTCGCATCGGCTTTTTGCTTTTTATGTGCAAGAAATCTTGCTTGCGCCTCTTTGTATTGACGTTCCCATTCCTCTTTTTGAGATTCATAACCCGGTGCCCACTCTTGAGTTTGTGGATCAAAACCTTCTGGATAGATGAATTTTCCATTTGCATCGTAACGCGCTGGCATTCCATATTGAGTTGGATCAAATGCTTCAATTTCAACTTCTTGCCCCTCGTTTGCTTGCTTGAGCGAGAGCGAAATTCGACGGCGTTCTAAATCGATATCAATTATTTTCACAAACAACTTATCGCCAACTTGCACTACTTGTTCAGGAATTTCAACATGACGTTCTGCTAGTTCAGAAATATGTACCAAACCTTCAATGCCTTCAAATACTTTTATGAACGCACCAAACGGAACTAATTTTGTTACTTCACCAGGTACAACCTGATTGATTGTGTGGGTACGAGCAAAAGCTTGCCAAGGATCTTCTTGTGTAGCTTTCAGAGATAATGAAACTCGTTCGCGATCATTATCGATCTCTAAAACTTCTACAGTTACTTCATCGCCGACGTTAACGACTTCTGATGGATGATCTATGTGTTTCCAGGAAAGTTCGGATACGTGAACTAATCCATCGACACCGCCTAAATCAACGAATGCACCAAAATTAACGATTGATGAAATTGTGCCGGTTCGAACCTGACCCTTAGTCAATTGGCTTAAGAAAGTGGTGCGGGATTCTGATTGAGATTGTTCTAAAAATGCTCTGCGGGAAAGAACCACATTGTTGCGATTCTTATCTAATTCGATGATGCGACACTCAACCTCTTGTCCCATGTATGGCGAAAGGTCACGCACTCTGCGCATTTCAACTAGCGATGCCGGCAAAAATCCACGCAGTCCGATGTCGACTATTAATCCACCTTTAACTACTTCAATTACTGTGCCAGTTACAACCTCATCTTTATTCTTTTTCTCTTCAACATCGCTCCAGGCTTTTTCATACTGGGCCCGTTTTTTAGAGAGAATTAAACGACCTTCTTTGTCCTCTTTTTGAAGTACTAATGCTTCAATGCGATCGCCTAGTTTTACTAATTCTCCGGGTGCAACATCATGACGAATTGATAGTTCACGTACTGGAATTACGCCTTCGGTTTTGTAACCGATATCTAATAGGACTTCTTCGCGATCAATTTGTACTACGGTTCCGGAAACTAGATCTCCGTCATTGAAATTTTTAATGGTTCCTTCTATGGCGGCGAGGAACTCTGCCGAACTGCCAACATCATTGACAGCAATTTGCGAACGAGCCAATTTACTCCAGTTAATGCACTAGTAGGGACAAGGATTTAAAGCAGGCTGAAGGTTACTTATTACTTTCTTAAGGGTCAAACTCGTGTGCAGTTCAGAGATTTTGGTGGTAAAAATTGCCGTATTCAACGCAAATCTTGTTATTTTTGCAGGAGGGTGTCACTAAACTTAAATAAATGGATCGTTATATTTCAATATTAAAGAATCGATCCGCTCAATATTTATTAGTCGCAGCATTCCCGGCTCGAATGGCATACGGAATGATTTCACTCGCCATCTATTTCAAGGTTCAACAAACTTCTGGTTCTATCGCGCTCGCTGGTTTAGCAGCGGGGGTAAACGGAGTAGCCGGTGCGACTACCGCAGGTTTGCGCGGCACCGTGGTAGATCGAATTGGAATGCAGATTCCACTTAGAGTTTTAGCACCAACCTACGCAGCGTTAATTGTTTTTTTCTCAACCGCACAGACAAACTTTCAATTAGTTTTGTTTGCTGGAATTTTAGGTTTTACCGCTCCGCCAATAAATCTATCGGTCCGACCACTTTGGAAAATAACAGTTCCGCCAGAACAAATTCGAGTTGCATATTCACTTGATACTTCGATTATGAATTCCGTTGGCGTATTTGGGCCATTGGCATCCACTTCAATCAGTTTGGCACACGGAGCAGATTCCGCGTTGCGGATCTGTGCATCTTTAATGGTGATTGGTGGACTCGCGCTTTCCTTTTCATCTCGGACTAAATCGTGGCGACCTGAGAAAAAAACCAAAGGAGATTTACCAGTTTGGAAAGTTCCGGCCATGAGACTTTTAATGTTTGAAGGGATGTTCATTGGTTTAGGTTGGGGGCTTTTCGATATTGGTGTACCGGCATTTACCACAATTGAGAAAATTCCAGAACGTACCGGTGTGATATTTGCAATTATGGCAACCGGAAATGTCATAGGTGGTTTGTTTGCCGGGATGATTTCTAAACACACCTCATCGTTGCGGGCGTTCCGAAGAAATTACACAATGTGGTTTATTTTCAGTTTGCCGTTGGTTTTCACTTATCCAAACTGGACCATGATGACTGTTACTTTCTTAATGAGTTTGATGGCGGGAGGGTTGCAAGTTTTCTATTTAGAAATTAGCGAAGCGGTTAGACCAAAGGGAACTGCGGTGGCAGCGCTCGGTTGGCTTTGGACGGTCGAAGGAACATTTTCTGCAATCGGAAGCGCGCTTGGTGGATTTATCTCAGAACATTTCTCACCGAGATACTGCCTGGCTAGCACCACAATTTGTGTCGGAATTGGATTATTAATCATGACCCTTGGCCAAAATCTTTTGAAAGCGGCGGATCGAATTCCAGATTCGAAGTCAGATGAAGCGGCCTTGGAAGCTAACGTCGATACCAATAAATAATCACGCGCTTCATTTAACGAATCTAAAGAATCTAACTAATTAGTGCGCTGCTTGATCCCAACTTTTACCGATGCCAATATTTACATCAAGTGGAACCGACAACTTAAATGCTTGCGACATCTTATTCCGCACTAATTCCTGCAATTGAGGTTTTTCACCAGCAGATACTTCAAAGATTAATTCATCGTGCACTTGCAGAAGTGGTCGAGATTTCATGCCCAGTTTCTCAATCTCATTCATAATATTGAGAAGTGCAATTTTTATGATGTCAGCCGCGCTCCCTTGAATAGGCGCATTTAACGCAGCCCGCTCGGCAATCTCTCTTCGCTGACGATTCTCATGATTTAAATCTGGCAGATACCTTCTGCGGCCCATGATGGTTTCGGTATATCCATTTGCCTTTGCTCTATTAACTACTTCGCGAAGATAATCTTGAATTCCGCCAAATCTTTCAAAGTATTTATTCATTAATGCGCCAGCTTCGCCCGGGTCTAGGTCTAATTGATTGGCTAAACCAAATGCACTTAATCCATAAGCTAATCCGTAAGACATCGCCTTGATTTTTCGGCGCATTTCAGCGTCAACCTCTTTCGGAGAGACATTAAATACTTGAGCAGCTACCGTTGAATGCAGATCCTCCCCCGACTTAAATGCCGCAATCAACCCAGCATCATTTGATAAGTGAGCCATGATTCGCATCTCGATTTGGCTGTAATCAGCGGTTAACAAGCACTCATAACCAGCGCCTGCTTCAAAGCAATTCCGGATCTTTCGACCTTCATCGGTTCGAACTGGAATGTTCTGCAAATTAGGTTCGGTAGATGAAAGCCGACCAGTTGCAGCCACGGTTTGCTGAAAAGTAGTGTGTATTCGCCCATCAGATTTAATTGAATTAATCAAACCTTCTATCGTGGTTGCCAATTTGCCAGCTTCTCTAATTCGTAACAGATTCTGCAAAATTGGATGTTTTGTTTTTAGGAATAACCAATCAAGGCTTTCGGCATCGGTGGTGTAGCCAGTCTTTATTTTCTTAGTTTTAGGAAGTTTTAACTCATCAAATAGCACCGCTTGCAATTGTTTGGGCGAAGCCACGTTGAACTCATGCCCAGCATTTTTATGTGCAGATTTTGTTTCGCGATCCACCTCGATAGATAGATGTTTGTACATAGCTTCAAGCTCTTTGCGATTTACATATATGCCATTTCGTTCTAAATCAGCCAATCTCTTTAATGTGGGTAGTTCTAGCTCTTGATATAACTGCCACATATTTCTATCTCTTAAAAAATCCCCGAGTTTGCTCTCAAGCATTAGACACCACGCCGATGATTCCGGGCGAAAATCGGAAAACAAATCGGCCGAACTTTCACCTGGCAAAATTCCAAGATATGTTGTCGCTAAATCTATTAACGTAAGATTTCGATCCCCCGGATTTACTAGATACGCCATCAGTTCAGTATCTGATGCCAAACCTTTTAACTGTAAATTGCGTACTAGCGGCTTTGCTGAATGTGAAATTTTGGTGATTGATTCATCGGTGAACCAATTTGGTATCTGACTCTCTTGTACCCAAAATACTTCACCGGCTTTAATGCAGACTGAGTATTGGACTAATTGATCGGCGATCAGATCGCAAATTAGTGAGACATTTGTTACCGATTCTCTCAATAATTTCTGATGTAAATCTTTACCACTTATTGGAATAATCTTGATATCTGCTGCCGGTGGGCTTTGATCAGAGCCTAAATTTGTATCATTATTCGATTTTTCACTTGGCAACAATTTAATTCGTTCATTTAAAGATTTAATTTCAAATTGTTTTAAAAGCTTTGTCAGTTCCGTGGATTTAACCCCTAACCACTTTAGGTCGCTGATTTTGTATTTGATTGGTACTTCGCTGATCAATTGATTTAGTTCGCGGTTCAATAAGACGGCAGCAATATTCTCTTTTAGTGCTTGCCCCACTTTTCCAGAAATTGAATCCGCTTTGGCGATTAATGTTTTTATCGAACCAAACTCGCTTATCCACTTTGCGGCGGTTTTTTCGCCAACTCCGGGTATGCCTGGAAGATTATCTGACGGGTCTCCTCGTAAGGCTGCAAAATCTGCATATTGTTTTGGGGTAACACCGTATTTTTCCTGCACTTCATTTGGCGTCATGCGAGCTAATTCAGTAACACCCTTCTTCGGATAAAGCACGGTAACTAAATCATCAATTAATTGAAATGAATCGCGATCGCCGGTACAAATCACCACTGGCAAATCGGATTCGTGAGCTGACTTAGTAATTGTGGCAATCAAATCATCGGCTTCATATCCCTCTAATTCAAAAGTCGGAATTCCAAAAGCATTTACAAGTTCATAAATTGATGGAATTTGCGATTTGAACTCATCGGGTGATTTCGATCTATTTGCTTTATATTCCGGGAACTTTTCAGTGCGAAAGCTTTTACGAGAAACATCAAATGCGACCGCAACATGGGTCGGCTTTTCACTTTTTAAAATATTTACCAGCATGCTGGCAAATCCATAGATTGCATTTGTCGGTGCACCAGATGATGTCGCAAAGTTCTCAACTGGTAGTGCGAAGAAAGCGCGATAAGCCATCGAGTGGCCATCTATTAAAAGCAACTTATCGCTCACATTGAGATTCTATTGCCGAAGAATTACTCGTTGAAATAATGAACCAGCCGGGCGATTTCATTTTCAATTCTCTATCAGGCTCGTAAGCGGTTAAACTTGAGAACATGACTGATTATCTTTCGGCAATTAAGGCCCGCGGAATTGGCGCATTAGATAAGAAAATGGGCATTGAAATTATTGAAGCCTCGCCTAATCGATTGGTGGCAACGATGCCGGTTGAAGGAAATACTCAACCAATCGGTTTACTTCATGGTGGCGCGAATGTGGTTTTGGCAGAAAGTTTGGGTTCTATTGGAACTCAATTACATGCCGGAGCAGATCGAAAGATTGTCGGAGTTGATATAAACGCAACGCACCATAAATCAGCTACCTCAGGCAAAGTAACTGCAGTTGCGACTGCGATATCACTAGGTCGCACGTTATGTTCTTATAATGTAGAGATTACAAATGATCAGGGCGAACGAACCTGTACCGCCCGAATTACTTGTTTGATCTTAGAAAAGCGTTGATTAGCCGCCTAAATAGGCTTTAGTAACTTCGTTATTTGAAATTAAATCTTTAGCTTTTCCACTCATTTTGATAGTGCCAGATTCCAAAACATAAGCTCGGTCTGCAACATTTAATGCCGCAAGCGCATTTTGTTCTACGAGTAAAACGGTTGTGCCTTGCTTATTGATTTTGGTAATCGTTTCAAAAATCATTTGCACAAGGACTGGCGCCAAACCCATTGATGGTTCATCCATCAATAACAATTTAGGTGAACCCATAAGTGCTCGACCAACGGCTAACATCTGTTGTTCTCCACCAGACATAGTTCCAGCCTTTTGATCAATACGCTCTTTTAATCTTGGGAATAGATCTAAAACTCGCTCACGATCGGCCGCTATTCCAGCTTTATCGGTGCGCAAAAATGCACCCAGATCTAAATTCTCATCAACTGACATCTTAGGAAATATTCTGCGGCCTTCTGGCGATTGGCAGATTCCCATTTTTACAATCTCATGTCCTTCTTTGCCTTGAATCTCTTCGCCATTGAAAATAATTTTTCCAGCCCTGGCTTTCAA
>CALMJB010000109.1 GCA_937864205.1 uncultured Actinomycetes bacterium
CACTAGAGCTGGAATTAGAAACCGCTAGGGCTATCGCACTCTTTCCGGAAAAAATTCGCTCTGGCGTTGCGTTTGGATCAACCAAATTAAGGGATGGGAAATTATCGCCCGGTCTTATCGCCATATTGATTGGCTTTCTGAAACTAAATGTAGATTATTAACTTTGATCTTAAAAAATTTATTTCTTTACTAAAGCTACCGCTGCTTGCAATACGCTGCTCAAATTTGTGGCTTCTTCAGCATTTAGCTCGACAACTAATCTTCCGCCACCTTCTAATGGAATTCGCATGATGAATGAGCGAGCCTCTTTTGTCACTTCCATTGGACCGTCGCCTGTGCGGGGTTTCATAGCTGCCATTTAAGACTCCTTAAGGAAGAGGCCTGAGATACCAGGGATTACAAATTTTTTTAATTAAGTTGGTAAGAGAGAATTATCCCTTGAATTTATAATTTTCGCCAATTTGCTAATTGATTACTCGCGAACTACTCGCGGTCGGTGGTGAATAATCCCAGCAAACGGCTCTTGCCAGAAACGATAACTGTTGATACCGCGCGTTCTGGTACGCCTAAAGTTTTTGCAATCTCTTTCTGTGATAAACCTTTTACATAATACAGAGTGAGAATGAAGCGCTGCTCTTCTGGCAGCGCTGCCAAAATTTGCGCCAATGTTTCTTCACTCATAGGAGAAGATTACTAGTGTCAATAATTTGAAAATTGCCGCCTAAATCTGACCAGCGAAATAAATACCGCAAACTTTGTAAATGGCTTGGTCAACCGCGAAAGCAAAACCGGATAATCAATTCGCTCATACCAATTTAACTGACAACTATTTGCAGTAATTTGAATAAGTTCAAATCGGCCAAATCCCTTGAGCCATTTTCCATAATGATCCACTTCGCACACCCGACCAGTTTCCCATTTAGTCACTCTCATATGATCAAGTAAGCCAAACCTTAATTTCTTAAATAATCTAAGCCCGGTAAAAGCAGTAATTTGATTACCGATTTGATCAGCTGCTGAATTTGGTTTTGTCGCGGTGACATCGGTGAATAGCATCCAATCCCCTTGAGATTCCCAATCAGTAAGTTTTTGCCACACCGCATGCGCTGGGGCGTTTACTTTGATTTGCACCGAAATATGAACCGCTTTTTTCATTTTATAAATTAAATTTTCTTTTTTAATGAATCAATTGTGGTTTCAACATCTAAACACCAATCCACATGATCCCACTGTCCAGTTTTCATAAAATTGTGATCATCTAAATGCTCTAGCGCCTTTTTTAATGGCGAGTAATAACCATGCGGGTCACAAACTGCGATTGGCTTGCCATGAAAGTTCAAATACTTTCCCACCCAGATCTCAAAAAACTCTTCGAGCGTGCCAATTCCGCCCGGCAATGCGATGAAAGCATCTGATAACTCTTCCAACTTTGCTTTCCGATTTCGCATATTGTCAACGATATGAAGTTCATCTGCTGCTTCATCGGCAAACTCAATCGTCTTAAGTGATGCCGGAATTACTCCAATTGTTTTTGCACCAAATTTACGAGCACCGGCAGCCACCTGCCCCATCATTGAAGCTTTGCCGCCACCCCAAATTAAATTCCAGCCAGATTGGGCAATTGCGGCGCCGATATCAAATGCCAGGCGTAACGAATCGGTTGGAATATCAGGAGCCGAGGAACAAAACACACTTACTGACTTAATCGCTTTATTTTCCGGATTAGTTTGATTCATCTAATTAACTTAAACCCCGCTCAAATAAAGTTTTCACAACGGCAATCCTAGTGTTTTGATACCTTTAGTTTATGTCTGGGATTGCTGATACTTATTTGAAGCAAAAAGCTTTCGGGGTCGGAACAATTTCAGTTGATTCGGCAAATAAGACAATTGAAGCAAGATTTATCAAAGCAGAACTAACACCGATTTCAGATACATCGATTCCAAATTCATTAATCACATCTGATGCGATTAGAAAAATTAATACGAAGCAGATTTCTATACAAATTGAACTGGATCAAGCCCCTAAAGATGTGCCAGATGCTTATTTAAGGCTGCATTTGCTTTCAATGCGCAAAGTGAAGCCAAACCAAATCAATTTAGACAATATTTTTGCAATCTTGCCAAACTTGGTTTGGACTTCTTGTGGTCCATGTTCAGTTGAAAACTTTGAAACTATCAGACTTCAACTTTTAGAAAAATATCCGGCCATGAGTATTTACGGGGTAGACAAGTTTCCAAGAATGATTGATTACGTAATTCCAAGTGGCGTGAGAATTGCCGATGGAAATCGAGTAAGACTTGGCGCACACCTTGCTAATGGCACAACCGTTATGCATGAAGGATTTGTTAACTTTAATGCCGGCACGCTCGGAAAATCGATGGTGGAAGGTCGCATAAGTGCCGGCGTAGTCATCGGCGATGGCAGTGATATCGGTGGCGGTGCTTCGATTATGGGAACTTTAAGTGGCGGCGGCAAAGAACGAATTTCAGTTGGCGAACGCACTTTATTAGGTGCTAATTCTGGTTTGGGCATATCGCTTGGAAATGATTGCGTTGTTGAAGCTGGGCTTTATTTAACTGCTGGTAGCAAAGTTATTTTGCCTGATAAAAAAATAGTAAAAGCAATTGAACTATCTGGCGCCAACAATTTACTGTTCCGGCGCAATTCCCAAACCGGATCAATTGAAGCTCTGCCTAAAAATGGTACTTGGCAAGGTTTAAATTCAGTTCTGCACCAAAATCAATAAGTTAGAAATTTGACCGCGATTATTTAACCAATCTTTTTGGTGCGGTCAGAAAACCAATTCCCCAACTTAAGTGCATAGTTGCAAGCACCAGCGGCAATAATAATTTAGACAAAAGCTTTGGCCCGATAAATAAAGATCCAATCACTAAAATCAAAAAGTATCCAACTATTGGAATCAAAAAGGTGCTGCCAAATAAGAAAGTAAGCAGTAACGAAATGGCAAGAACTAAAACCAAAATCGGCGCCATTAAATAACGCATATTTATTGTGCCTTTATGTTTTCGGGAAACGGTGCGCCGCCATTTCCCGTACTGAAAATACTGCCGCGCTAAATCAGGCAATGTAGTTCTTGGTCTATAGGTCACAGAAAGTTTTGGATCAAACCAAACTATTCCACCATTTTTACGCAATCGGTAATTTAATTCCCAATCTTGTGCCCGAGAGAAATTTTCATCAAATCCGCCTGCTTTAACTAATGCAGATTTTTGAAAAGTTCCAAGGTAAACCGTGTCAGATGGGCCAGCGAAACCGCCAACATGAAACCTGGCCGAACCAACACCTAATCTGGATTTTAAAGCGCTGGCAATTGTGGATTGCAAGATTGAACTGCCTTGTGCATTCATGACACCTCCGACATTTACTGCACCGGTTTCATGCAATATTCGAACTGCATCAGAAATATATGTGTTAGAAATTTCAGCGTGGCCATCCATTCGACAGATCAAATCAAATTTGGAATTAGCAATTGCCAAATTCAATCCGACTGGAGTTTTGCCGCTTGGGTTATCAATTAACTTAATTCGCAAATCAATTTTTGCTAGCGCAGTTGCCACCTGATTGGTTTTATCGGTCGATGGACCCAATGCCAAAATAATTTCAACTTCGCCTTTGTAATCTTGTTGTGAGATTGATCTGATTGTGGCGGCAAGATTTGCCTCTTCATTTAAAACCGCAATCACAACTGAGACTCCGGGATGAGCATCATTTAATTGCGGTTTATGAATCGATTGGCTAGTCATGGATTGCTAACTTTACAGATTCTCATAAATCTTTAATCTAAATCAGTATCCGGTGTTATTCCATCTCTTTTAATCAGCACTTACACTGGTTTCCGTGAATCGCCAACGTGCTCGAAAATCAATAACTTGGCTTTCAATTTCCATTCTTATAATCGCCGGTTTATCTTGGTTGAGTTTTAGTGTTTTTTCAATAGCAGTCGATCAAATAGATCTATCAGCTGGTCGAACCGATCGTCCGAACAGAACATCTTCTGCAATTAATTATTTAATTGTTGGTTCAGATGCCCGAGAAGGCTTAACCATTGAACAAATGCAAAAACTAAGAGTTGGAACGGTAGCGACAGCCGCCGGAAAAAGATCAGATTCAATGATGTTGATTCATATCTCTAAAACTCGTGATTCAGCTTATGTAATTTCAATTCCGCGTGACACATATGCACTGATTCCAGAACATAAAAACAGCAAAGGTGTGACTATTCCGCAGGCCCCGCAAAAAATTAATGCGGCATACAACTTTGGCGGAGCCCCGTTATTGGTACAAACGTTGGAAGAGATGACTAATTTAAAAATCGATCATTATCTGGAAATTAACTTTGCTGGATTTGCGAACATGATTGATGCTTTAGGCGGAATTCAGATTTGTACCAAGAAAGCTCTCAGTGATTCAAAAAGTCATTTGGAATTGCCTGCTGGTACACACATTCTGGATGGAATCACCGCATTGGCATATGTGCGCAGCCGAGAATTAGATGGCACCGGAGATTTAGGCAGAATGAAACGTCAGCAAGCATTTTTTGGTGCCGTGTTTAGAAAAGCCACCAGTATTGGAGTACTAACTAATCCAGTTAAATTAGGTTCGTTCTTAAATTCAGTTCTTGGTTCAATTACTACAGATTCGCAATTACAAACAAATGATTTGATTGATTTGGCAACCAAAATGAAAAATCTAGCTGCCGGTAATGTACAAACATTGACGGTGCCATTATCTGATTTAAATTACAGCGACGGTGTAATAACTTCGGCGGTGATGTGGGATTCTGAACTTGCGCCACAACTATGGCAAATACTTAAAGATGATCTACCAATAACATCGACCGATACCGCCACTGCCACAAATTCGGCTAATAAATTCAAAACTCAATCTATAGATATTGAAAGTTGCTCATAAAATGAGGTTGATAAACACTCTCTAAGTTAGACTTTTGTTTGAGTAATTAACCTGCCAAAAAATGTTTTAAAAAGTTGTTAGGAAAATGTTGAAACTATCTGTAATCGGGACCGGATACCTAGGAGCCACTCACGCTGCTTGTATGGCTGAGTTAGGGTTTACCGTAGTCGGAGTCGATGTTGATCAAAATAAGATTGAGCAACTTTCCATCGGAAATGTCCCTTTCTACGAGCCCGGATTAGATGAGCTATTAAAAAAACAAATCACGGCAGGTTTACTTAGTTTTTCAGCTGACTTTTCCGCAATCAAAGATTGTGATGTGCACTTTATTTGTGTGGGTACACCGCAAAGTAAAACTGGTAATGCCGCCGATCTGTCATTTGTAAATTCGGCGCTAGAGAAAGTCGCAAAGTTTGCCAAACCCGGTTCATTAGTTGTCGGAAAATCAACGGTTCCAGTTGGCACCGCAGCCAGATTACGTTCGCAATTGAAACAAATAAACCCGGATGTTGAGTTAGCCTGGAATCCAGAGTTCTTGCGAGAAGGATTTGCAGTTGAAGATACGTTGAATCCAAATCGGCTAGTCGTCGGAGTCATTGATGACAAATCGGAACAGGTATTAAAACAGGTTTATTCGAAAAATCTGGCAGCGGGAATTCCATGGATCAGAGCCGATCTGCCAACTGCTGAGTTGGTTAAAGTTGCCGCTAACTCATTCTTGGCGACCAAAATCTCTTTCATAAACGCGATGGCAGAAATTTGCGAAGCGGCAGATGGCGATGTAACGGTATTAGCAAAAGCGATTGGCTACGACCCAAGAATTGGAAATAAGTTCTTACAAGCTGGTATCGGATTTGGTGGTGGTTGTTTACCAAAAGATATTCGAGCATTTATGGCTAGAGCAGAAGAACTAGGTGCACAACAAGCTCTGGAATTCTTAAAAGAAATTGATGCCATCAACCTGCGAGCAAGGCAGCGCGTCATTGAACTTGTACGAAAAGATTTAAGCAATGATCTGAAATCAAAGAAGATTGCCGTGCTTGGCGCGGCCTTTAAACCCGACAGCGATGATGTGCGAGATTCGCCCGCGCTAGATATTGCCGAGCAAATTCGATCAGCTGGTGCGAATGTAACTGTTCACGATCCAAAGGCAATTTCGAATGCGCAAAAACGTTTTCCAAATTTAAATTTCGAATCTGAAATTGAAAAAACTATTTCCGGTGCAGATTTAGTTTTGCATTTGACCGAATGGAAGATTTATCGAGAATTAGATCCGGCCAAATTAAAATCTATTGTTAAAACCGCAATCATGATTGATGGCCGAAATGCGTTAGATCAAGACAAATGGCGCGCTGCTGGCTGGAAGTTTCGCGCATTGGGTCGAGTGGCAAAATGAACGATCAAACCGCAAGCGTGATTGACCAGATTTTGTCCCTTAAAACTTGGGCAGTTGTTGGATTAAGTAACAATCAGGAACGAGCCGCATACAAAGTAGCTAAAACTTTAATTGATAAGGGCCACAAAGTGATTCCAATCCATCCAAAAGCTGAAACGGTGCACGGCCAAAAAGGTTATGCGAAATTATCTGATGTACCGGAAAAAATTGATGTGGTGGACATTTTCGTAAACTCAGAATTGGCCGGTGCGGTGGTTGATGAAGCCATTAACCAAAATGCAAAAGCGGTTTGGTTACAACTTGGGGTAATTGATCAAGTTGCGTTAGATAAGGCTAAAGCTGCAGGTTTGTTGGCAGTGATGGATCGCTGTCCAGCTATTGAATACCAAAGTCGCGCTCACTCCTGAATCTTTGCGCTGTAATAATCCTGCGCATGTTTAACTTGCTGAATTAGAAAATCTAAATCTTCTCCAACTAACGTAATGAATTGACGCTGGCCAGATTTATCAAACTTATAGTTTGGATTATGGGCCATTAAATGTAGATACGGGTAAAACTCGTCTTTACCCGGAGCATTTTTCAATTCACCACAAACCACATACTTCCCATTTAAATTTGTTATCCCCAGGGGCAAATTTAATTTAGCTCTAATTAACTGTTCATAGTAATTGGTGATACTGCCAAAAATAGTCCAGGCTGCACTCTCTGTGTTTAAAAAATTTATCCTAATTAATTCATTATTGTCATTGAATAAATACTCAGCCGCACCAATTAAGTTCACGCTGATGGCATGTTCGATGGTTTGAGATGTCAATGTCACATCAGATGAGTCTGGTGAAACAACAAAGACATTCCCATTAAATTTTGCCAGCGGCCAAGTAGAAACTTGCCCATGTTTAGATCTGGCGATCAAAACCGCTGAAAAATCTGCAGTAGTGAAATTAAAACTTTTATCGATTTCGAAACTGATTGAATTTTGAAAGTTAAATTCTTGGTTTGGATCAACTGCCAACAACTTACAAGCAGCCAGAAAATGAAATGGGAGTTCGGCCATGCATTAAGGTTACTTTGTGAGCTTAAAACTGGTGTTGGCATCAGGATCTCCCTCTAGATTGCGATTGTTAAATTCAGTCGGAATAACTCCGCAGGTTCAGGTAAGTAAAGTCAATGAAGAAGATGAACAATTTAAGAATTTAACTCCCGGAGAATTGGTGATTGCATTGGCAATCTTGAAAGCACACACCGTTGCACAATCAATAAAATTCCCAGCTTTAGTTTTAGGTTGTGATTCCACATTCGAATTTGAAGGTAAGTCGCTTGGCAAACCAGAAACCCGCGAGCGGGCAATTGCTCGGGCACAACAATTAAGTGGAAAATCCGGGATATTGCACACTGGACATTGCTTAATCGATACCTCAAAAGAAATTGAAGTAAGCGAGCGCTCAAGCGCGAAGGTACATTTTGCAAAAATGACTGATTCTGAAATTGCTGATTATGTCGACAGTGGTGAGGCTTTAAATGTTGCCGGCGGATTTACGCTCGATGGTAAAAGTGCACCTTTTATAAATGCAATTGAGGGTGACCCAAGTGGAATTATTGGATTATCACTACCACTGCTGCGCAGAATGATCATTAAATTAGGTTATGAATGGACTGATATAAAATCAGCTAACGCAAATGGATAACTCTAAAATAATCGAAGCACTCGATCGCGATCCGCTGGCACAAGCACAATCTGCAGCTGATCAAATCGCCAAAATAACTAAGAAACTTTCCCACCAAGTTGCATTGGTTCTTGGTTCAGGCTGGATAAGTGCAGCCGATTCACTTGGAAAGCCAACTCACGAATTTTCCGCGACCGAACTGCCTGGTTTCATAAATCCAACTGTGGCTGGACATGGCGGAAAAATCCGTTCATACGATTTAAATACCGATGGAAAAATAACATCGGTGTTAGTTTTTCTCGGACGGACACATTTTTATGAAGGACTTGGAATGAATGCAGTCTGTCATTCTGTTCGCACTGCCGTTAAAGCTGGTTGCAAATCAATTGTGCTGACAAATGCAGCTGGTGGAATAAATCGCGATTATAAAGTTGGTCAGCCAGTATTAATTCGCGATCACATTTCGCTAACCGCAGCCTCCCCACTTAGCGGTGCAAATTTTGTAGATCTCACTGATTTGTACAGTAAAGATTTGCGTAACATCGTAAAACAATCCGATTCACAATTAAGTGAAGGAGTTTACGTACATTGGCGTGGACCAACTTATGAGACACCAGCAGAAATAAATATGATGCGAACCGTTGGTGCAGATTTGGTGGGCATGTCGACTGTTCCCGAAGCAATCGCTGCGCATGCGCTAGGTGCAAAGGTGCTAGCGATTTCGCTGGTAACTAATGCCGCAGCCGGTGTTACTGGTGAAAAACTAGATCATGCTGAGGTTATTGCCGCCGGCAAAGCCGCCGCCACCCGGATTGGAGATTTGCTGGCGAAAGTTTTGCCAAAATTGTGAGCCCAACCGATTTTTCAATAGCCGATTGTGATTTTTCACAGGTAAAAGAAATAGTTGAAAAATGGTGTGCAAATGACCCAGATATTGATTCAGTAAATAAATTAAAAAATTATCTAGCTGAAAAAGATTTAAACAAATTATCAAATAGCTTCAACGGTTTACTTGAGTTTGGTACCGCTGGATTACGTGGACCATTAATTCCTGGACCTTCTGGCATGAATTTAGCTGTGGTACAACGCGCTGCTGCCGCAATTGCAGCCTTCATGTCTGCCCGTAACATGAAATCAGTTGTAATTGGAATGGATGCCAGATTTGGATCAACCGATTTTGCAAAATTGAGTGCACAAATTCTGGCTGGTGCCGGTATGCAAACTTGGCTTTTCCCAACAGTTTGTCCGACTCCGCTTTTGGCATTTGCAGTTAATTATCTATCAGCTGATGTGGGAATTATGGTGACCGCAAGTCACAATCCAGCTAGCGATAATGGATACAAGGTTTATCTTGGTAAATCGGTTGACGGCATCGCTTTCAATGGTTCTCAAATAATCTCGCCAATAGATAAAGAAATCGCGCAGTTGATGCGCGAAGTTAATTTTCCTATTAAAAAATCTAACGAGTTTGTCATGCTGAATAATTCAATTGAAGTTGCTTATCTTTCTGCCTGCAATAAATTTGCTACCGCTAAAACTGATAAAAAATCTGATTTTAAAATTGTTTATACGCCGTTGCACGGAGTCGGTGCTGAACTTTTTCTAAACGAAATGTCCTTAGCCGGTTTTAATTCCATCTCGGTTGTAACCGAGCAAGCCAAACCTGATCCAAAGTTTCCAACTGTGCCCTTTCCTAATCCAGAGGAAAATGGCGCATTAGATCTAGCAATTACTTTGGCCAGTCAAAGCTCTGCGGATTTATTGATTGCACATGATCCAGATGCCGATCGTTGTGCAATCGCTACAAACTTTGATGGCAAGTGGCAAATGTGGCGGGGCGATGAAGTTGGCGCAATTATTGGCCGATATCTACAACGAAAATTAAATTACCAACCAAATAGAAAAAATTATCCAAGGGCGTTTGCTAATTCTTTAGTTTCCAGCACTTTGCTCGGTGAAATCGCAAAATCTGGTCGCATCAGTTATTCCCAAACGTTGACCGGTTTTAAATGGGTGAGCAAAGTTCCTAATTTATTTTACGGATATGAAGAAGCTCTTGGTTATTGCGTAGATCCGGAAAAAGTAAATGATAAAGATGGAATTAGTGCTGGTTTATTACTTGCCGAGTTAGCCTTTGAATGTAAAGAGCGCAAAATTTCGCTGCGCGAGTACTTAAAGCAAATTTATCGAAAACATGGTTGGTTCATAACAAATCAAATTTCATTAAGGTTTGAAAGCATTGAACAAGCAAAGCAAAAACTAACTCAGTTTCAGAATGATTACCCAAAAGAATTAGCGGATAAGCCAATCAAACGCATTTACGATTTAAATAATGGCTATGCCGGGTTACCGGCAACCGAGGGAATAATTATTTTCTATGGCAAGAAATCAGAGATTCGGGTAATTGTCAGACCAAGCGGAACAGAACCTAAAATGAAATGTTATGTAGAAGTCAAAGATAAATCTGAGTCCGTTGCAAATAAGTTACTTTCGCAAGCCTGCGAGCAATTGACTAGAGTTCTTTCATGATTTCGCCAGGAATTTCCCAAAACGTTCCTAAAATAAATTCCGAGCAAGAGCTACGTAATTTCTTAAAAACTCTTTCGCCAGTTGACCAAGTTGGCGCACAAGCCAGAGCCGCCATGCTCGCTACAAGATCAATTAAAACCACCAGCAAACTTTGGGCAATAGATACGGCAATCAGCATGGTTGATTTAACCACTCTCGAAGGGGCCGATACTCCAGGAAAAATTAAAACGCTCTGCGCTAAAGCGGTGCGTCCAGATCCAACCGATTCATCTGTGCCTCATGTTGGCGCGGTTTGTGTTTACAACGATTTAGTTGCGATTGCACGAAAAGAATTAGATGCAATTGGCGGAAGCGATGTTCCGGTAGCGGCAGTTGCCACCGCTTTCCCTTCTGGTCGGGCATCCATGAAAGTTAAATTGGCTGATACCAAAGATGCAATTGAATCGGGAGCAACCGAAATAGATATGGTGATTGATCGCGGCGCATTTCTCTCTGGAAATATTGGTTTAGTTTTTGATGAGATTGTGGAAATTAAAGCGACAATTAACGAATTATCTGGTGGGCGCGCGCATTTAAAAGTAATTCTTGAAACGGGCGAATTAGTCACTTACGACAATGTTAGAAAAGCTTCTTATTTGGCGATGCTCGCTGGTGCAGATTTCATTAAAACCAGCACTGGCAAAGTTAATCCGGCTGCCACCGCACCGGTGGTGCTGGTTATGCTCGAAGCGGTGCGCGATTTCTGCCATGACTATGGACGAATGATTGGCGTCAAACCAGCCGGCGGCATTCGCACCACCAAAGATGCGATTAAACAATTGGTGCTGGTAAATGAAACCGCTGGTGAAAAATGGCTAGATCCAAAGTATTTTCGAATTGGTGCTAGTTCGTTATTAAATGATCTATTAATGCAACGAATGAAGATGAAAAATGGCTACTACTCGAGTGCCAATTACGTGACCATTGATTAATTTGATTTAGTAGATTAAAGCCAACCATGAGCAAATTCGAATACGCAAATGCGCCAGAATCAAGTGCGATTCTAAATCTGCAATCTCGTTATCAACTTTTTATTAATGGAAAATTTGTTGCACCAAAATCTGGAAAATATTTCAAGTCAATCAACCCAGCAACGGCAAAAGAATTAGCCGAATTTGCCTATGCCAACAACAGCGATATTGATTTAGCGGTTAAATCAGCCCGCACTGCCCTGACTAAAGTTTGGTCAAAACTGCCCGCTGCTGAACGAGGTAAATACTTATTTAGAATCGCCCGAATATTGCAAGAGCGAGCCCGCGAATTTGCGGTCGCCGAAACTTTAGATAATGGAAAACCAATTCGAGAGTCGCGCGATACCGATATCCCACTTGCCGCGCAACACTTTTTTTATCACGGTGGATGGGCAGACAAATTAGATTTCGTAGTAAAAAATCCAAAACCTTACGGTGTAGTTGCGCAGATAATTCCCTGGAACTTTCCACTGTTGATGTTGGCTTGGAAGATTGCACCAGCTCTGGCTACCGGAAACACAGTGGTGCTAAAACCTGCTGAAACCACACCATTAACTGCAATGCTTTTCGCTCAAGTCTGCCAACAAGCTGGATTACCCGATGGAGTGGTAAACATAATTACCGGCGATGGTGCAACCGGCGCGAACTTGGTAAAGCATCCAGGCGTAAACAAAATTGCATTTACCGGATCAACAGAAGTTGGTAAAGCAATTGCCCGATCAATTGCCGATTCCGACAAAGTTGCCACATTAGAGCTCGGCGGAAAAGCTGCAAATATAGTTTTCAATGATGCGGCAATTGATGAAACTGTTGAGGGAATCGTTAACGGCATCTTTTTCAATCAAGGCCATGTTTGTTGTGCCGGTTCAAGATTATTAGTGCAAGAAGATATTGCAAATGAATTAGTCCTGAAGTTACAACGAAGAGTTTCATTAATTAGAGTCGGTGATCCTATGGACAAGAACACCGATATGGGTGCAATTAATTCAGCCGCGCAATTGCAAAAAATAAATGAATTAGTTGAATCTGGGAACAAAGAAGGTGCGCAGATGTGGCAATCTGATTGCAAACTACCAACAAATGGCTATTGGTTTGCGCCAACAATTTTCACCGGTGTTTCGCAATCACATCGCATTGCCCGAGAAGAAATTTTTGGACCAGTACTTTCAGTTCTTACATTCCGTACTCCGCAAGAGGCAATTGAAAAAGCCAATAACACTCAATATGGATTATCCGCCGGTGTTTGGAGCGATAAAGGTTCAAAGATCATGTGGACTGCAAAACATTTGAAAGCTGGTGTGATTTGGGCAAATACCTTTAACAAATTTGATGCCGCGTCACCGTTTGGTGGATACAAAGAATCAGGTTGGGGTCGTGAAGGTGGCAAACATGGATTACTTGCTTATTTAAAGGCAGGTAAATGATGAGCCGGATAGAAGTAATGAAGACTTACAAGTTATTTATTAATGGCGCTTTTGTGCGCAGCGAATCTGGGCGCAGTTACGAGATAAAAAATAGCAAAGGTAAATTCTTAGCCAATCCGGCACAAGCTTCTCGAAAAGATTTACGTGATGCCGTAAGTGCTGCAAAAACTGCATTTATTGGTTGGAGCGAAGCCACTGCTTATAACCGCGGCCAAATTCTCTATCGTATTGCGGAGATGCTAGAGGGCAGAAGAGATCAATTCGTCTCCGAAATAATTGCGCAATCTGGCGTGACTCAAAAAATTGCAGATTCTGAAGTAAGTCAAGCCATTGATCTATGGGTTTGGTACGCCGGTTGGAGCGACAAATTATCTAGCGTTGGCGGAAATCAAAATCCGATTGCAGCGCAGTTCTATAACTTCACGACTCCAGAACCGCTTGGCGCAATTGCAATATTTCCTAATCAAAAAGCAAAATCTGCTTCTGGCACGTTATTAAACATCGTTGCGAGTTTGGCACCGGTGATTTGCGCTGGCAACACCGCAATTTTGATCGCACCACAATCTGCCCCACTTACTGCGATGAGTTTGGCTGAAGTTTTAGCCACCAGCGATTTACCAGCCGGTGTGGCAAATATCTTGACTGGTAAGAGTGAAGAATTAGTCAGTTGGGTTGGCTCGCATATGGAGATTGATGGCGTTGATTGTTCTGGTTTATCAAACTCTGATCAAGTAGCTATAAAGGTAAGTGGCGCAGAAAACTTAAAGCGAATTCATAAGTTCGCAGATGATAAATCAACTGAGCGAATCTTAAAATTTATGGAACAGAAAACGGTTTGGCAACCGATTGGAATCTAGTTCGCCGAACTAATCTTTAAATACTCAGGTTTCACCTGGGTTTCGATAATGGCCAATCTTTCTTCAAATGGAATGAAGGCGCTCTTTAGAGCATTGACTGTGACGCGTTGTAAATCTAGAAATGTCCATCCAAAAGATTTCACACATTGATTCATTTCATGTGTCATTGAAGTTCGACTCATCAAGCGATTATCGGTATTTAATGTAACTCTAAATCGTAACTTTGCCAGCGTGCCAATTGGATGTTCTTTATAAGTTTTAGCAGCGCCGGTTTGTAAGTTTGATGTTGGACAAAGTTCTAACGGAATTCTGCGATCGCGCACATAAGAGGAAAGCCGACCAAGTTTGGGCGGATTTACTTTAAAATCTATGTCATCAATGATTCGCACCCCGTGGCCGATACGTTCTGTGCCACATCGTTGAATTGCTTCCCATATTGATGGCAGGCCATACGCCTCGCCGGCATGAATTGTGAAGTGAGCATTTTCTTTTCTTAAATATTCAAAAGTTTCCAGTTGATTTGTTGGTGGGAATCCATCTTCTGGACCGGCAATATCAAATCCAACAACACGCTGGTCGCGATACTTAACAACTTTCTCAGCAACTAATTGTGCATTCTGATTTTGTCTTAAAGCACAGAGCAATGATTCAACTCGAATTATCTTGCCGAGTTTCTTAGCTTCTGCTTCGCCTTGTCGATAACCCTCATTGGTTGCTTCAATAACTTGATCGATTGATAAACCTTTTTCGGTAAATAACTCAGGCGCGCCACGTATTTCGGCGTAAACCACATTCTCATTTGCTAAATCAATCACCGCTTCTCGAGCTACTCGAGCGATTGCCGATTTAGTTTGCATTACTGCGATAGTGTGCGAAAAAGTCTCTAAATATCTAACCAATGAACCAGAGTTACACGATTCCTCAAACCAATCTGCCAATTTGGTTGGATCATTTGTCGGTAATTTGTCGTAACCAACCTCGTTAGCTAATTCAATAATTGTCGCCGGGCGTAATCCGCCATCTAAGTGATCATGTAACACCGCTTTTGGAACAAGTTTTATTTGTTCGGCAGTGGGAACTTTATTTAGGGACATTAACTCTCAATTCGATCGATTACTAATGGTAATCGTTTGACTGAAGGTTCACTTTTTTCAGAGCCGATTTCCACCGCTTTATCTAATTGCGCCTGCGCTCTTTCAAAACGCTCAGCTTCATCGGTATGTAATGTAAAAAGCGGTGCACCTTTTGTGATTGCTTCCCCAGGCTTGGCATGAATTTCAATTCCAGCCGCCGCTTGAACTTTTTCCCCTTGTTTAGCTCGACCCGCCCCTAATAACCAACTGGCCACACCGACTGAAAGCGCATTCATGCTTAACAATTTTCCAGATTCTTTCGCCAAAATTTGCATTTGATGTTTTGATTTTGGCAACTGCTGATTCAAATCGCCACCTTGCGCACTAACCATTTTTCGCCATACATCCATGGCTTGGCCATTTTTCAAAGCGCTTTCCGGTGATAATTTTGGTTTTACATTTGCTAGTTTCAACATCTCATCTGCTAAAACTAAAGTTAATTCCACAACATCGGCCGGACCGCCGCCGGAAAGCACTTCGATAGATTCTTCAACTTCTAAGGCATTTCCAATTTTCTTTCCCAATGGAACATCCATCGCGGTCACTAACGCCGAGATCTTTAATCCAGCACTTTTCCCAATTTGCACCATGGTTTTCGCTAATTCCCGTGCCTTTTCCGGTTGATCCATGAATGCACCATTTCCAGTTTTAACATCTAGCACTAAAGCACCAGTTCCTTCTGCAATTTTCTTACTCATGATTGAAGAAGCAATCAATGGAATCGCGGGCACGGTGCCGGTGACATCTCGCAGGGCATAAAGTTTCTTATCAGCAGGTGCCAGCCCACTGCCAGCGGCACAAATTACTGCGCCACAATCTTGCAAAACTTTTAACATCTCATCATTTGATAATGATGCGCGCCAACCTGGAATTGATTCCATCTTGTCTAATGTGCCACCAGTGTGCCCAAGTCCGCGGCCAGACAATTGTGGAATCGCAACTCCACAAGCTGCCACCAACGGTGCCAACGGCAATGTGATTTTGTCACCGACGCCGCCAGTTGAATGTTTATCAACCGTTGGCCTTGATAATTTTTGCCAATTCATTCGCTCGCCACTTGCGATCATGGCATTTGTCCAAGTGGATATTTCTCGCATATTCATGCCGTTTAAAAGAATTGCCATCAGCAATGCCGACATTTGTTCATCGGCGATATTTCCATTTGTGTATTCGGCGATGGTCCATTTGATTTGTTCATCGGTGAGTTCATTTCGATCGCGCTTGCTGGCGATAACTTCAACTGCAGAAAACTTAGAACTCATTTAAAAATTTATTTTAAATCTGCTGGACCAAATGCCCAGGGCAGAAGTTTGGAAAGTTGTGTCGGACCATCTGGAGTCATAAACAGCATTTCATTTCCACCATGTTCAAATAACAATTGGCGACATCTGCCACATGGCGATAAGAAGTTGCCTTTCCCATCGACACAAACCACCGCCACTAGTCTGCCGCCGCCACTGGTATATAGATTTGAGACCAAGCCACATTCGGCGCACAGACCAACGCCATAACTGGCATTTTCAACATTGCAACCGGTGATGATTCGATTATCTGAAACCAGTGCCGCTACACCAACTGGGAATTTTGAATAAGGTGCATATGCTTTTTTCATCGCCGAAATTGCCGCTTGTTTGAGTTCTTCCCAATTAATTTGGTTCACGAACCACCTCTTCGATATGGCACGCCATCAGCGGCCGGAGCTCTAACTCTGCCAACGAATCCGGTTACCGCAATTATTGTCGCAACGTATGGCACCATCAACATAAATGATGATGGAATAGATGTGCCGACAATTGAAAGCACACCTTGTAAATTATCGGCAAAACCAAAGAGTAAACATGCAAATAATGCGCCGATTGGTGACCACTTTCCAAAAATTAATGCCGCTAACGCAATAAAACCTTTACCGGCCGTCATTTCTTTACCAAATGCGCCAACCGCACCAACGGTAAAGAATGCACCGCCTAAACCAGCAACGGCACCAGCCAAAATCACATTTCTAAAGCGAATTCTGTTCACATCAATTCCAACTGTGTCAGCGGCAGCCGGATGTTCCCCCACTGCAATTGTCCGCAATCCCCACCTGGTTTTAAAGAGCGCATAATTTAGCCAAAAGATTCCGATATACATTAAGTAAACAATTAGGTTTTGATCAAACAATATTGGACCAATTAATGGTAAATCTCCCAAGATTGGAATTTTGATATTTTTCAAAGTACCGCCATTGTTCCAAGTATTTTGATAGGGAATCAAGAGTTTCTTATAAAGGAAATTTGTTAAACCAATAACCAAGACATTTAGCACGAACCCAAGAACAACTTGATCTATCTGATATTTAACCGCAAACACTGCTAGTAAAAATCCAATTAAAGCGCCGGCAAATGGCGCTAGTGCTAAACCAAATAGCGGATTCTTCGTCAGGCTAGCCACGACTCCCGCGACAAATGCACCAGCTAGTAATTGACCTTCGATTGCGATGTTAATAACGCCAGAGCGCTCGCTAATTACACCGGCCATTGAGCCGAAAATTAGTGGCACCGCTAGCAATAGTGAACCTTGTAATAAACCCGTTAGTGGGATGAACTGCCCTTTTGCCGCCCACGAAATAAATGCCATCAATGTGATTACGCTCAACAAATAATCCAGGATTTTTCGGTGAATTTTTCGTTTTAGAACTGGGGTGATTAAAAGAATAGAAATCAGTATCGCTATTAAAGTTAGATTTTTAGCAAAACCAATTGAATCCACTTTAAAGGAATCAATAATTGACCATTCCTTCTGAAGTTTGATTCCAAATGTTGTGTGCAAATTTGGATTTGGTCCTGAATAAACCCAGAGGAAAATACCGGATAAAATTAAGAAAAAAACCCCATCTTTGCGTTCGCTGATCACTTTAATCTTCGCCATGTTAACCATTCCAGCCTTTAGCTTGAATCGTTTCAGATTCTCGCACTGACTTAGTACGGAACACCGCTTTTACCAATGCGGGAGCAGCTACAAACAAAATAATCAATGCTTGAATAACTAGCACAATGTCTATTGGAGTTTGCGTCCGTGCTTGCATAGTTCTACTACCGGCTCGCAACATGGCAAACAAAAATGCAGCAAAAACAGTTCCGACTGGTTTTGCTCTTCCTAAAAGTGCAACTGTGATGGCATCAAAACCAAATGAACCGGCAACACCAGTTGTTAGAGCGTATTCACCACCTAGAATATTTAATGAACCCCCTAGTCCGGCTAAGCCACCACATACCGCCATCACCATGGTCATTACCATTAAAGATGAGATTCCGGCGGTCTTCGCTGCATTTGAATTTAAGCCAACCGCTCTGAATTTAAAGCCGTAAGTGGTTCTATTCAGTAAAACACTTATCAAATATGCAATTAACAAGGAAATTAAGATTCCTATGCTAATTCTAAAATCCTTACCGAATAACAAAGGTAACTTTGCTGATTCATTAATTGGCGGTGAGATTGGATCTAATCTGCCTTCTCGCAGAAATGTTTTAGTGCTCAAAAGCCAGAAAAGGAAATAAAGGGCAACATAATTCAACATTATTGTGACTATAACCTCGTGTGCACCAGTTCGCGCTTTAAGAAATCCAACTAATCCTCCAAAAATGCCCGCCAAAACAAAAGAAGAAATCAAACAAATTAAGACATGTAATATTGCTGGAAATTCATACTTAAAACCTAGAAATGAAGTTAGAGTTGCACCGACGATAAATTGTCCCTGCGCCCCGATATTAAATAACCCAGATCTGAATGCAAGTGTCACGGATAAACCAGTAAGTATTAACGGTGTCGCTACAACAAGAGTTTCCGACAACGGATAAAAACCTTGGATAAAATTGTCTTTAACTTGATTGACATCAAAGATGGATCCTTGAAATAAAGCTAAATAAGCATTTAAAGATTCCCTAATGCCGTTGATGATAAACATGAATGGATTTCCAGAACCCTTCAAAAGGTTTAGATCGGAAAAAGCGATTAAAACACCGCCTACTGAGAACGCTAATAAGAACGACAGCGCCGGCAATTTTGCTAAAGCCAGAAGTTCTCGGAACTTTTTCACTTTAGACCTGCCATAAGTTTGCCAATCTGGTTAGGAGCAGTGTCCGGTTTTACAATGTCAATAATCTCTCCTTTGTACATAACAGCTATCCGATCGGCTAGTGCATAAATTTCATCAAGTTCGGTACTAAA
>CALMJB010000110.1 GCA_937864205.1 uncultured Actinomycetes bacterium
TTCATGATTTGGCATTCTGAGTCCGATTGTGTCTTGACCGCCGGTTATCCAATCTTGAGCGTTTTTTGACCGTCTTAAAATAATTGTTAATGGACCTGGCCAAAATTTATGGATTAATTTTTTTACAAATTCGGGAACTTCTTCAGCCCAAAAATCAAGAAGTTCTTTTTTTGAAATATGAACTATCACTGGATGATTTTTTGGTCGACCTTTGACTTCATACATTCTTTGAACGGCGAGCTCATTCATGGCATCTGCTGCGATTCCATAGACAGTCTCGGTAGGAATTGCAACTAATTGGCCCACAATTAAAGACTTTGCCATAGCTCGTATATCGCTTTTGTTTCCATCTGAAATTTGAGGCATGTTTTGATTATTTCATCCAAAATAGATTCCGTCAGAAAAGTGCATTTTTTGATTGCTTTCAATTGCGAGATACCCTTCTCCTTCTGGTCCCCATCGTCTAGAGGCCTAGGACATCGCCCTTTCACGGCGGTAACACGGGTTCAAATCCCGTTGGGGACGCGAAAGATTGAATTATTTTTCAATCTTTGCGGTTGGCCCAGTAGCGCAGTTGGTTAGCGCGCCGCCCTGTCACGGCGGAGGTCGCGGGTTCAAGTCCCGTCTGGGTCGCGAGATTTATTTTTGGCTGGGTAGCTCAGTTGGTACGAGCGAACGACTGAAAATCGTTAGGTCGCCGGTTCGATCCCGGCCCCAGCCACGCAAATCTCTTCGTTTGAAATCTGAATTTTATTTATCTGATCTTGAAAAGAAGAAAACAAACAAAGTTAACCAAAAAAATCCTGCGACCATAAGAATGTTTCGGTCAGGAATATTCACAAAAGTAATCGATATTGCCAGCAAAACGAATATTGAAGACAGCACCCACAAAGTAACAGCCGCGATTCTTCTGCTTAAACCAGCTCGGACCAATCGATGAGACAGATGATCTTTACCTCCTTGAAACGGGGATAAATTTCTTCGCAATCTCGATAAAACTGCAACAGATGTATCCATGATTGGAACCGCCAAAAGTAAGACCGGTGTCGCATACGAACCTAGATGTGATTCGGTCTGTGGTTTCAATCGAATGGTTAACACCGATACCAAAATTCCAAGAAAAAGTGCGCCGGCATCTCCCATGTAAATTCTCGCTGGGCTCTTATTCCAAATTAAAAATCCAAGCATAGATCCAAGTGTTACAATCGACATTGCCGTTATTAAATATTGCTGTGAATGTATGGAAAGCAATGCGAGTCCTAGTGAGGTTACTGCGACGGTACCAGCCGCGCCACCATCTAAATTGTCAAAAAAATTGATTGCGTTACAGATGCCCACAATCCACAAAGTTGTTATCGCAACGTCAAAAATTCTCGAACCTGTGGGATTTCCAAAGTTATCTGTTGTTATGAGCAACACCGCGGTAAAAATCGCAGCAATTGTTTGAGCAATAAATCGGGGCCACGGAGATAAATTTCTAATATCGTCGATTAATCCAATTAGTCCGAGAATAACTGCCGGACCTAAAACTGATGTTGCCAACCAAAAAGTGTTTTGAGTGAAGTCTGAAATTAAAGATGTCGCATAAGTTATAGAAACAATGCCAATTATTATGGCAACTCCTCCTAAATAAGGGACAGATTTAATATGTGACTTGTGCGGTGAATTTGGTCTATCAACAACATTTCTTGCAATCGCAATTTTTCGCATAAGTGGTGTCAAAAAACTTACAAAAATAAAACTGGCCAGAAACAGAAAAAAATACTCTTGATTTGTAATTCCCATTATTTTTATGCAGAACCAGATTTTCGTCTGTGCATCTTAGGAGCACCACCAGATTGTTGGCCACTTCCTAATTTCTTAGTGCTTTGAGACTGCTCAGAACCATTAGATACTGATTTCTTTTGTTTTTTTTCTAGTGCCGCAAGCATCTTTGCTTTTAAATCGTTGTTTTTCTCTTCTGCCACAATTTCCTCAAATTCTTATATGCGGAGTTAATGATGCAACTTAAATTGCTTGTTCAAACGCAGCAACTTTACGCCACCTAGAAATAAGTCTTTCATACCCTTGTCCGGCTTTGTTTCCATCTGCCGAAGCCAGCCCGGCTAAAGATTTTTGCAGATCCTCGATTGATGAATCTGACTCTAACCCGGGTTCACCTTGTTCGATCAATACTTTTTCCATAAAAACTGCCAAACCGCCGTAATCAAGTTCTACAATCGAATTCT
>CALMJB010000111.1 GCA_937864205.1 uncultured Actinomycetes bacterium
GTGAATAAAAATCAATGTCAGTGGTTGGCGGAAGGATTAACTCATGAGCATCGCCGAATTTCCGCAATCTTCAACTAATCGAAATAATCAAAATTACAACAGCGCTGCTGTTGAATTTGAGCGAACCCCACCACAAGATGTCGTCGCCGAACAATCTGTGCTGGGTGGAATGTTGTTGTCTAAAGATGCAATTGGCGATGTAATTGAAATTTTGCGAGAGCGCGATTTTTATCGCCCAGCACATGAATTAATTTATAACGCAATCATCGAACTTTATGGCAGAGGCGAACCTGCTGATCCAGTAACAGTCGCAGCCGAGTTAACAAAGCGTGGTGACATTGCCCGCGCCGGCGGTGCACCTTATTTGCACACATTAATTTCATCGGTTCCTACAGCCGCAAACGCTTCGTACTACGCCAAATTAATTCGCGAAAAAGCAATATTAAGAAGATTGGTTGAAGCGGGAACAAAAATTGTTCAACTTGGTTATAACATCGAAGGCGAAGTAGATGAAGTTGTTGATCAAGCCCAAGCCGAGATTTATCAAGTTACCGAACGTCGAACTAGCGAAGATTACATACAACTTTCTGCATTGTTGCCAGATGCTTTAGATGAAATCGAAAAAATCTCTAAAGGTGTTGTGGGCGAAGGTGTCAAGACTGGCTTTAAAGATCTTGATTCACTAACAAATGGTTTGCATCCGGGCAACATGGTTGTGCTAGCTGCTCGTCCTGCGGTTGGTAAATCAACATTAGGTTTAGATATTGCTCGTAACGCTGCAATTCGCGACCACTCTACTTCGGCAATATTTTCACTTGAAATGTCTCGAAGTGAAATCACCATGCGCATGCTTTCTGCTGAAGCAAGAATTCCATTAACAAGTATTCGAAGTGGATCACTCACCGATGAAGAATGGGCTCGCCTTGCTAGAAGAATGGGTGAAATTTCACAAGCGCCATTGTTTATTGATGATTCGCCAAACCTTTCCATTATGGAAATCCGAGCCAAAGCTCGCCGCTTGAAGCAACGCCACAATTTGAAGTTGATAGTGATTGATTATTTACAACTTATGACCAGCGGAAGAAAAGTTGAAAATCGTCAACAAGAAGTTTCAGAATTTTCCCGACAGTTGAAGTTATTAGCTAAAGAACTTGATATTCCAGTCGTTGCAATTTCCCAATTAAATCGTTCACCCGAGCAACGTTCCGATAAAAAACCGATGCTCTCTGATTTGCGTGAATCGGGATCTATTGAACAAGATGCCGACGTGGTTATTTTGTTGCATCGCGAAGATTTATATGACATTAATTCCCGCTCGGGCGAAGCCGATTTAATTGTGGCTAAACATCGAAACGGTCCAACCCGAACTATTACGGTTGCCTCTCAACTTCACCTATCGAGATTTGCCGATATGGCGCCAAGCTTTACCGCTCGCGAAAGTTATCCAAAAGATAATTAATTATTTGAATTAGTGAGTTTTGGCTTTGTCAGCTAAATAAATTCCGAATAGAACCACCGCACAACCAATCAGTTGAATTAAATTGAAAGATTCGTTAAGCCAAATCCAAGCGATAATCCCTGCAAAAACTGGTTCAATCATGCCAATCACACTTCCGGTGGATGCACTTAATTTTCTTAAACCAGCGATTGTTAAAAGATAAGGAAAAATTGTTCCAAAAATTATTATCAGCAAAATTAAAAACCAACCCGGCCAACTACTTTCAGCAAAATTTCCGCCTAACGGAATCTGTTTACTCAAAATTTCAAACGGGAAACCCCACCACGGCAAGATGATCGCCCAAAACACGGCGGAAAGCCCTAGACCCCAAACAATTAACGAAACACTTGATCTAGATTTAGAAAGTTTTTCCGCTTTTAAAAAGTAAACCGCTAATGCGATTGCATCGCCAAATGCCAGCAATACCCCAAACCAATTTAAGGTACTGCCCTTCCAAATTTGAGCGATTAACAGCAGCCCACCGAAAGCGAATCCAACGCCCCACCACATAATCGGGTTAATTTGTTTCTTTCGTATAAATCTTAAATACAGCACTATCCAAATAGGTGCGGTGAATTCGATTATTAAGGCAACTGATACGTATAAGTATTTAATTGCGGTGAAGTAAAAGGATTGCACGATTGCGACACCGATAACACTAAAAATAACCATGTCCCAAATTTCAGAACGTTTTAATTTCAACTCTGGCCGAATCTTAAAAATTGCGTAAATTAAAAGTATCAAGGCCGCGCCGGTCGATCTAATTTCAACTAATCGGAAAGCACTCATTCCCGATTCGCGCACGATTTTTGCAATGACCCCACCAAATGCGAACAAAGCAGCCGCACTAATCATTAAAAATTCTGCGCCTAGATTTGAGAATTTAGTTGGCTTTAAACTGCTCATCAGAGCAACATTACTTTAATTTAAATATAAAACTAAAAAGCAGACTCGGCAATATCCATTATTTCGCCGGTTTCGCTTTCGACCACTTTTCTTTCTACGGTGATATGTGGCAGAACCGATCTTGCGAAAAATTTCGCTGAAGCAATCTTGCCTTCAAAAAAGTTTGTATCTTTACCAGCGTTTGCAATTTTTGCAGATGCAAGTTCTGCTTGACGAATCAAAAGCCAGGCAATAATTACTTCACCAGCCGCCATCAATAATCTAGTGGTGTTCAAACCGACTTTGTAAATCTCTTTAGGATTTTCTTGCGATGCCATCGCCACTGTAACCATGTGAGTAATCATTGCTTGCAAATCGGCTAATGCCGTACCGAGCAATTTCTTCTCTTCAGCCATTGCGCCACCGGTGGCAACAAACTTTCCAATTTCTTTACCAAGCAAAGTTATTGCGCGACCATTATCTTTTACGATTTTACGGAAGAAGAAATCCAAACCTTGAATGGCGGTCGTACCCTCATACAATGTATCGATTTTGGCATCTCGTACATATTGCTCAAGTGGCCAATCTTGAGTAAAACCTGAACCACCAAAAGTTTGTAATGATTCTGTGCCAAGTAAAACCCAAGATTTTTCGGATCCGTAACCTTTAACAATTGGAAGCAATAAATCATTTAAATGATGAAGATCTTCAGCCTTATCGGTATCACCTTCAGCCTCTGCCAAAGCAAAAGCATCTTGAATGGAAGCGGTGTAAAGCACCAATGCGCGCATTCCTTCGCTGTAAGCCTTCTGCACGATTAATGAACGGCGCACATCAGGATGTTTAATAATTTCAACTCGTGGCGATGTCTTATCGGTTGATTTAGTTAAATCTGGACCTTGAATTCTGGTTTTGGCATAAGCCAGCGCTTGTTGGTAACCAGCACTTAAAGTGGCAATTGCTTTTGTTCCAACCATCATGCGGGCGTATTCAATAATTTTAAACATTTGGCGAATGCCATCGTGACTTTCACCGAGCAAATAACCAACCGCGGGCTCTTTTTCCCCTAATTTCATTTCGCAGGTGGTGGAAACATTCAAGCCCATTTTGTGTTCAAGATTGGTTACATAAACACCATTGCGTTTACCCAGTTTGCCAGTTTGTGGGTCATACATAAATTTTGGAACTAGGTAAAGGTCTAATCCTTTTGTGCCAGGCCCACCACCTTCTGGCCGCGCTAACACAAAGTGAATAATGTTTTCAGATAAATCACTATCACCACTTGTAATAAATCTTTTTGTTCCAGTTATATGCCAGCTGCCATCAGCTTGCTTCACCGCTTTAGTTCTGCCAGCACCAACATCTGAACCAGCATCTGGCTCGGTCAACATCATTGTTGCGCCCCATTGTTTATCTACCATTAGTTTGGCTAACTGTTTTTGTTCTGCGGTACCTAACATAAAAGCGACATGCGCAAATGCTGTACCGGATGCATAAATATGAATTGAAGGATTTGAACCCAGAACCATTTCTGCGATTGCCCAGCGAATCGATGGTGGAATTGCAGTGCCACCAAGTTCGACCGGTGCATCAATGCGCCACCATTCATTATCCATAAATGTTTTGTAAGATTTTTTGAAACTTTCTGGAAGTTTTGCATCCCCTGTTTCTTTATTGAACTCAACACCTCTGCGATCGCTATCTACAAATGATGCTGCTAAATCATTTTCGGCAAGGCGTTTGATTTCTTCTAGCATTCCCATCGCGGTATCGCGATCTAAATCTGCGTAAAGACCTTTTCCTAGAATTGATTCGCGCTCTAATAGATCAAAAAGACAAAACTCGATGTCACGTAAATTGGCGATGTAGTGACCCATTACCCAATTTTGCTACTCGCGAGTAACTTCTGCAAGCCATAAGTTTTGCTGGTGTTGCTAAGTGATCGAGATATTCGAGACCAAATTCAGGCTGGCCGGGTAAAGGTTGAACCGTTTACCGAGAAGATGATCCAGCCATCCAGTGTTGATGTGCGGCTAGACAGATTCTTCCGAGTCTTTGAGAACCATAAGTACTCAGTTATTGACCCCTCCATTGAACAATCAGAGCTCACCCGCGAGGTCGCGGTCGCTCCTGATGAACATTTCATTCTTCATCCCGGCGAATTTGTATTAGCAAGCACTTTCGAAGTAATCACTTTGCCCGATGACATTGCTGGCAGATTAGAAGGAAAGTCATCATTGGGTCGACTTGGACTTTTAACTCATTCAACTGCCGGGTTTATTGATCCAGGATTTTCTGGACACATCACCTTAGAACTTTCAAATGTTGCAAACTTACCGGTCAAACTATTTCCGGGAATGAAAATCGGACAACTTTGTTTAATTAAACTTTCTTCTCCAGCAGAACATCCATACGGCTCACAGGTTTATGGATCACGTTATCAAGGTCAACGCGGACCTACTCCATCTAAATCTTGGGTAAATTTTCATAAAACTGATTTAAAGTAAATAATTTTTATGGCAGCAAACTTTCGTTCATTACAAATCGCTAATCGGCGAAAGACTTTCTTTTTGTTGGCGATGTTTGGTGGCTTGACTTGGGTCTTATTGTTTGCCGTTTTTACGTATCTTGGTCAAAGTTCAGCCGCAATAGTGCCGGTTGCGGTAATAATTTCATTAATCATGGTGTGGGGAAGTTATTTTTCATCTGACAAGTTGGTTTTACGGATGACCGGCGCGCAATTAATTCAAGAATCAGATAATCCAAAATTATTTGGCTTAATACAAGAAGTTTCAAAAACTTCTGGTCTACCAATGCCAAAAGTAGCAATAGTTGAAGATTCAGCGCCAAATGCCTTTGCAACTGGACGAAACCCAGAACATGCATTGATTGCGTTCACGACTGGAATATTGAATCGAATGGATAGAGATCAACTTCAGGGAGTTATCGCACACGAGCTATCACATGTGGCAAATCGCGACACTTTGGTCAGTGCCGTAGCGGCAACGACCGCTGGAGCAATTGCATTAATTTCAGATTTTCTTTCGCGAATGATTTTTTGGGGCAGAGGCGGACGAGATCGAAATCAAAACCCGCTTGCCTTAGTAATCTCATTTCTTGTTTTGATTTTGGCGCCAATCGCCGCGATGTTGTTGAAAGCGGCAATTTCAAGAAGTCGAGAATCTTTAGCGGATGCAACCGCAGTTTCGTTTACCAAAAATCCGGCTGGATTACGCAGCGCGCTAGAAGTGCTACAACAAGATTCAACGGTCGTTAAACACGCATCTAATGCAGTTGCGCATTTATATATTGAATCGCCGTTGGATTCATCGAATGTCTCGAAATTGTTTGCCAGTCATCCGCCATTGTCTGAGCGGATTCAAATTTTAAAAGATTTAGAAAACGGCCGAACTAATTCTTAATTGGAAAATGCAACGTAAAAGTTGCGCCTTTACCCAATTCTGAATCAACTGAAACTCTGCCGCCATGTGCATTCATCACTGCATCAACAATTGAAAGCCCAAGACCAGTTCCCTCTTGGTTAACTTCTCCACCAGTTCGCACCCGAGCAGGGTCTGCCCGATAGAACCGTTCAAAAATCTTTACCTGATCTGCTTTTGATAATCCTGGCCCGTTATCTACCACTGAAATTAAAGTCTCATTCAAATCTTGTTTGAGAATTGTTTTGATGTTGGTGCCAACCGGTGTGTGCGTTCTGGCATTAGACAATAAGTTGGCAACCACTTGATGAATTCTTCGACTATCACCTAAAACGTAAACCTCTTCATTTGGTATATCAACTTCAAAAATATGCCCTGGGCCAGCCGCTTTTGCCGAAGCGGTTGCCTCTTTCACGATTGTGGTTAGTTCTACTGGTTTATTTTCAAGTTCTCGAGATTGATCTAACCGCGCTAGCAACAATAAATCTTCAACCAACGCACTCATGCGAACCGATTCTTTTTCAATTCGGCCAATTAATTCTTTAGTTTTATCAGCGCCGGTTATTGCACCTTGCCGATATAACTCTGCAAACCCACGAATGGCGGTCAACGGAGTTCGTAATTCATGCGAAGCATCGGCGGCAAATCGGCGCAGTTTGTTTTCGCTGGCGATTCGAGCAGAAAAGGATTCTTCGATTCGACTTAACATCTTATTTAATACTGTAGTTAAGCGCCCCACTTCGGTATTTGGTTTTATTACCGGTAGTCGTGCGGAAAAATCTCCAGATGTAATTGCTTCGGCGGTAGTTTCAACTTTTTCTAATGGTTTTAGCGCGGCCGCGGTTAGCCATCGACTTGAAAGTGCAATTAACAACAATGCAATTGCTCCGAGAATAAAAAAGAAAAAACTTAATCTTGCGGTAGTTCGATCAACCTCTTCTAAAGAGCTAGCGACTATTACACTGCCGAGCCCCGTTGGCAGCATCTGTGCAATTGCACGTACATCTGGTTGATTCTTTCCACCTTCGATTGTGAATGGCTTGTTATTTTGCTTCTGCACATCAGTTAATGGCATACCACTAACTGATATTTGTTTTTGGTTTAAGTCGCCACCAAGTCGACCAATCAAATTTCCATCAACATCTAATAGCGACAAGCTAATCGCGGTCGGCAACCCACGCAACGGCTTTAAAACTTGAAACGCCGAGCGTTCATCATCTTCATTTGTGGTTTCAATTCCGGCACGATCAAGGCGCATCAAATTATCTTGTGCGATAAAAGTTAGTTGCCGATCGATTTGATTGATTAGGTAAGAACGTAACGCGGTGCGGGCTGCAAAATCAGAGGCGGTGATTGCAATTGCAGCGAGGACCACCGAAACCAGAATCAAACGAGTGCGCAGGCGCCAATTACTTAAATCAGGCAGCACTTTACGCACTGCTGAAACTTTCATTAATTAATGGGTTACTTCTTTGCGGGAAGACGCAGTCGGTAACCGACTCCTCTGATTGTATGTATTAGTGGTGGATCGTAGATATCAATCTTTTTGCGCAGATATGAAACATATGTTTCGACAATTCCCATATCGCCGCGAAAATCATATTGCCAAACATGATCTAAAATTTGGGATTTACTTACCACGCGATCTGCGTTTATCATCAAATATCTAAGTAATAAAAATTCAGTTGGCGAAAGATCAATTAAATTTCCGGCTCGCCTGACTTCATGAGTAGCTTCATTTAATTCAAGATCGGCAAATCGAATTTTTTCCTCATCAGGTGCGACTTCAATTGCCCCTGTGCGTCGCAACAAGGCACGCAATCTTGCGACAAGTTCTTCAAGTGAGAACGGTTTAGTTACGTAATCATCGCCGCCAATAGTTAATCCGGCGATTTTGTCTTCAACGGTATCGCGAGCAGTTAGAAATAAGACTCCGACATTGTGTCCTTCACTGCGAAGTTGGCGACAAACTTCAAAACCATTTTGATCGGGCAACATCACATCTAGAACAAGGGCATGTGGTTTGAACTCTTCAGCTATTTGTAAAGCGGCTGCTCCGGTGGCAGCGGTACGAACATCGAAACCAACAAATTTAAGGCTGGTCGCGATTAATTCGCTAATGCTGTTTTCATCATCAACTACCAGAATGCGAGAAGTAGCAGTTGATTGATCAGTGCTTGCTTTTGCTTCTTTTAAAGTTGTCATGAGATCACCTCGAGGAGAAGGATTATCCCTGAAACTGAGAAAATGCTGAGAAACTAGTTTGAAGCACCTGCATCTTGTGCGGGGTTGCCAGGTTTTACGCTCTGCAAAAGCCGCTGAGCAACATCTAAAACCTCGATCTCAGAGGATCTAGCGGTCATGCCATCACTAATCATCACTCGGCAAAATGGGCAACCAACCGCAACCTGACTGGCATTTGTAGAGATCGCTTCATCAACTCTATTTAGATTAATTCTGCTGCCAAGTTTTTCTTCCATCCACATTCTGCCACCACCTGCGCCGCAGCAAAAAGAACGTTCCTGATTTCTGGGCATTTCTGTTAACTGCGCTCCGGTTGCATTTAAAAGTTCACGCGGTGGGACATATATTTGATTGTGTCGACCCAAATAACAAGGATCATGGTAAGTAAGTTTGGTTTTTTGGCTCACTACCGGCTTTAACTTTCCACTTTTAACTAATTCATTCAGTAATTGAGTGTGATGGATTGTAGTTATATCTATGCCTTGTTGTTCATAATCTCGTCCAATTGTTGTAAAGCAATGCGGACAAGTGACTACCATTTTCTTTTCTTTTCGTTCCCCAAATGTTTGCTGCAAAGTTTCAACATTTTCCTTAGCGAGAATTTGATAAAGAAATTCATTTCCAGCTCTTCGCGCCGGATCACCTGTACAATTTTCTCTTTTACCTAACACGGCAAATTTCACATTCGCCATGTATAACAATTCTGCAACTGCTTTAGTAGTTTTCTTTGCTCTTTCTTCATAAGCTCCGGCACAACCAACCCAAAACAGATAATCGATTTCATCTGGGATTTTTCCTTCGATAACTTGGACCGGGAAATCACATTCTTTTATCCAGGCATTTCGATCTTCGCGATTTGCTCCCCATGGATTGCCGGCTTTTTCTAGATTTCTAAAAGTATTTCCAAGTTCGGTCGGGAACTCTGATTCCACTAAGACTTGAAAGCGCCTCATATTTACGATGTGATCAATATGTTCAATATCTACTGGGCATTCGTTAACACAGGCACCACAAGTAGTGCAGGACCAAAGTACATCTGGTGAAATTGGTGAATTTGTTCCGACAATGGGAAGTGA